>CANQZR010000068.1 GCA_947628405.1 uncultured Clostridia bacterium | reverse complement strand
TCGCGCCGGTTACCCGACCTACGCCCTTAGCAGGGGCGCCTCGTCACCACTTGAGTACTTCTGCAATGGTAACAAAAAATCATATTAAATGTGGCGGAGAGGGTGGGATTCGAACCCACGGTCCCTTGCGGGATCACTGGTTTTCAAGACCAGCTCCTTAAACCACTCGGACACCTCTCCGCATAAGCCGCTATACGGAAAAATGTATCCGCAACTGACGACTAATATATTTTACCACAATAATTCAAATTTGTCAATAGTTCAGGAAAAATTTTTTTATGAAAAATTTTCCTTAATGTACTTTGAAGCATATTTTATCAGGCTTTCGCGGTCATTGTCCGCTTCTTCGCCGATAACTGCTTCAAGGAGCGCCCTTAGCGTCTGACCGATCTCTGCGCCTTTCAGCCCGAGGGCAAGCATATCGTTTCCCGAAACTGCAAGATCCGTGACCTTGAAACACTGTTCTTCCGCAATAATATCTTTCGCCGTTTCAGCCATATCGTCTATGGTTTTAACTCTTTCGGAACAAAAACTGTGCTTGGCTCTGTTATCCCCTTTCATTACTTCCATAAGCAGGAAAAAATCTTCCTGTCCCAGTTTGGAAATAAGTCTGCGGACGAATTTACGCTCGTTTATGGGTGTAAAATAATGATATCTGATAAGTTTTTCAATTCGTTCAACGGTATCTTTAGGGAATTTCATGCGTTTTAAAACTGCGGACGCTATCTCTGCGCTTATCTGTTCATGTCCTTTGAAATGTCCTCTGCCGTTTTCGTCCATTCTGAAACATTCCGGCTTTCCGATATCATGAAAGAAAAGCGCCAGTCTTACATCAGGCACAGGAGCGGAATTTTCCACCGCATGAGCGATATGCCCCCACACATCATAAGCATGATATTTGCTGCGCTGGTCAAAACCCACGCAGGGAGCGATCTCCGGAACGAAAACTTCAAAAACTTCGTGGTAACGTTCAAGGACTTTACAGGGCGACTTCCCGGAAAGCAGCAGCAACAGTTCTTTTGAGATCCTTTCCGAGGAAACATTTTTCAGCAGATGTTTCATTTTAAAGATCGCTTCCGAAGTTTTTTCATCTATATCAAAGCCAAGCTCCGAGGAAAAACGGAGCGCACGCATTATGCGGAGAGCGTCCTCGTCAAAGCGTTTTTCCGGTTCGCCGACGCAGCGGATCTTCTTTTCGGCAATATCTTTCTGACCGCCGAAAATATCCACAAGCCCTGTTTTTTTGTTGTAAGCCATTGCATTTACGGTAAAATCACGTCTTGAAAGGTCGTCCGAAAGTTTTTTTGAAAATATCACCGCTTCCGGGTGTCTGTGGTCGGTGTATTCGCCGTCAATGCGGTAAGTAGTTATCTCAACATTTTCACCGTCTGAAACAACGGTCACCGTTCCGTGCTTTATGCCGGTGTCAATTATATTATAGCCGGAAAGACATTCCTTTATTTCGTCCGGAGAAGCGGAAGTAGTTATATCGTAGTCTTTTGGAACATTTCCGATAATATGGTCGCGGACGCAGCCGCCGACAATGTATGCTTCAAAACCGTTCTCATCTAATTTTTCCATAATTTTGGAAATATTATCGGGAATGAAAAATCCCATAAATTCCGCTCCTTTCCTGAAAGGTATATAAGCATTATATCACATTTTTGCAGTCAATTCAAGAATAAAAAAATGTCAGAAATTCCATAGAATTTTATTTATCCGTGTGCAAATAATACTGTTACCGAAACAAATTCGGCAGAATTAAGGACGAAACGGAGCATCAGACATTGAAAATTTCGTGTCAGAAAAGCTGCGTTCCGTCCTGATATCAAGGAGAATACGGCTATGAAAAATCCTTCTATCCAGTGCGATGTTATATCCTGCAAGCACAATATGGACAGCGAACGTTACTGCACACTTGACTGCATCAAGGTAGGCACACACGAGCAGAACCCTACAGTCTGCGAGTGTACGGACTGCCTTTCCTTTGAAAAGAAGAGCGGCAGCGGCTGCTGTCAGTAAATGAAAAAGGGACTGTCAAACGGCAGTCCCTTACTACATATTTTTTAAAAATTCATCCGGTGTTATTGCCCGAATATTGCTGTTTACAAAGTCCTTTATATTTCTTGTAATAATATAATCGGCTTTAACTGATGAAGCACAGACCATCTGCAAAGCATCCTCATAATCGTTAGATCTAATTGCCGCCGCTTTTTTTAAATCTTCGGCTTTTAAGTCAGCTATATTAAAAATTGAAAAAAGTTTGTCTATTATTTCTTTTGTTTTGTCAGGGTCAAGTTCCTTGCGCAATATATACACAATATTTGGTATAGAAATTGCTGAAACATAGCCTGTGATTTTTCTTGTTTCGCAGTAATTACATACAAGTGCAGAAGAACTCAAAAAATCCTTTCTGTTACAGAGTACATCAAGAATTATATTTGTGTCGATCAGTAAATTCACGTTTTTCTATCCTTTCGCTTCTCATCTTTTTCTCATCATAATCATTTTTCAGTACGCCAATAAGCGAGTTGGTCAGAGAAGCGCCGCTTTCCTCTCGGGAAATAAGCCTTGCAACTTCCTTGCCGTCATTTACTATAAGCACTTCATTTCCGGAGCGTACAGCTTGCAAATACTGCATGAAATTATTTTGGACTTCTGTTGCGGTAGCAGTTATCATGAAGAACACCTCCATTATTTTCAGCTAATACTATTATATAATATTTTGTTCGATTTGTCAACGTTCATACCAAAAAGTGACCGCCTTTATTTAAGACGGTCACTGATATTTTATTCCTGAACAAATGCAAATCTCGGCTTTACATTTCCGTGGTCGTCAACGTCCTCAAGGAACATATTCAGCGGACGCACCCATACGTTAGGCTTGTCATATATCTGCATATAAACTACCTGTTCCTCACAAGTCTCATGATCCTTTGCAACATTCAGGACCACATAATCTCCGCCCTTGAAATGTTTGTAATGTCCGCCGATAACTATTTTCCGTCCGTCGGGAACGCCAAGTCCCCGTGTGCCGTTGTTCTGCGGCTCCGGCTGTTCCGGCTGCGGAGCAGGCTCCTCTGTGGGAACGGGAGCTTCTTCGGCTTTGGGAGCTTCGTGAACAACGATCTCTTCGGAAATATTTCCGAGTTTGGGAGCGGTATCGCTGTTTACAAGTATCATTGACTTGTTCTGCGGAACGGTAATTTCCGCATTTCCGCCGCTGACTGTGAACTTCTGGCCGCTTAAAAGGTCGGTAAGGTTTCCGTACTGTGTTCCGAATCTGAATGTATAGTCGCCGTCGCTGATATTCAGGGCAATATATGCGGTATCGCCGTTCAGCTCGCGCTTAAAAAGGAAAGTCTGGTTTTTAAGGTCGATCTTTGCATAAGACCCGGACTGTATCGCAGGCAGGGACATTCTTATCGCGCCCAGCTTTGAAATATGTTTCAGAAGTTCATCGTTCCTGTCGGGAATATTGTTAAGATCAAGACAAGGACGGATAGCACGGTCGGCGTCCGCACCCTGACCCTTTGCGCCGTAAATGCCGAACTCACTTCCGTAATAGATAGACGGCACTCCGTACATTCCGTACATCATGGTATAGCAGCACTGAGCGTGAGCGGGATTTTTCAGAACGGACATAAGACGGGCAACATCATGATTGTCAAGGAAATTATACATATAGATATTTCCGTACTGACCCATCTGATATTCAATTGAATGTGCAATTTCAAAATAGTTCCTGTCATTGTGGGAGGAATAAATTCCCTTATAGCACTGGTAATTTGTAACGCAGTCGAACATATCCTGATTTGCCCAGCGGTTATACTGACCGTGGATAATTTCGCCCATAAGCCAGAAGTCCGGTCTTATGCTGCGTGTAAAGCCGTGTATCCTGCGGATAAAATCGTCGGTGAGGCAATCCGCCGCGTCAAAGCGTATGCCGTCAATGCCGAACTTTTCTATCCACATTTTTACCGCGCCGAAAATGTGTTCAACAACTTCATTGTTCCATAGATTGAGTTTTACAAGATTATAGTGACCGTTCCAGCCCTCATAGGAAAAATTGTCGCCGTAGGGAGAACGTCCGCCGAAATTCACTCCGGAAAACCAGTCCTTGTATCGCGAGCCCTGACCGTTCTGCTGCAAGTCCTTGAATGCAAAATGATCTCTGCCCACATGGTTGAAAACTCCGTCCAGAATTACCCGTATGCCGTTCTTGTGGAGCTCTTCGCAGACGTAGGCAAATTCGTCGTTTGTGCCAAGACGTTTATCAATGGTGTAATAATCGGTAGTATCGTATCCGTGCTCAAAGGATTCAAACACAGGACCGAAATATACCGCGTTCATATTCAGTTCTTTAAGATGAGGTATCCACTCGATAACTTTAAGTATACGCCCTTTTTCAAGGTCTTTTGCTTCTGAACGGAATTTTTCGCAGCCGCAGAAGCCGAGAGGATATATGTGGTAAATGCTTGTTTGTTCTATCCAGTGTGACATTTTAACTACCCCGTTTCGGAAAAGTTTTATAATAATTTGTTTATTATATCATATTTTTCTTACTAAATAATGTCCATGAATAAAATTTTTGTTAAATTTACGGCTTGCAGGATCACATGGGTATATATCTTTCATGGATATTCAGACGAGTAATAAATAAATTTTATCTTTCATAAAATCAATAAAAAAGCGCGATTCGGAGGTAAATAATGGCTGACAAATTTTTCAAACGGACTATCCTTGCCCTTGCCGGAGGACTTATATACGGTCTTATAGAAACTTTAGGGCGCGGATATACGCACTGGACAATGGTAATACTCGGCGGTATATGTTTTGTTTCGGTGGGTCTGATAAACGAGACCGCCTGCTGTAACTTTCCGTTCCCGGCACAGATGCTTATAGGCGGCATAATAATAACCGTTCTTGAATTTATAACGGGCTGCATAGTAAATATTTTTCTTAAAATGAATATCTGGGATTACTCCGGCGAATGGGGAAACCTTATGGGACAGATATGCCCTAAATATTTTATGTTCTGGATAATTATTTCCGCTGCTGCCATAATTCTTGACGATCTTCTCCGCAAATGGATATTCGGTGAAAAAAAGCATGAATATAAACTGCTCTGAACGTTCCGCCAATATATTTGCGGAACGTTTTTTATCGGCAAACGGATTTTCGGACAAATATTACAGATAATATTTCCATATATACCGAAAGGGACAGAAAATGAAAAAAGTATTGTTTGCGATCTTTATTATATATGGTATCGTTTCCGCTTATACGGCGTCGGTCTTTTATACTGAAACTCTTGCATATATACCGCCGAAAGCAGAAAAAGCAGACATTTCACAGATCGTCGGGAAAAGCACATTGTCAGAAGAGGATTATGATGTTATATTCCGCCAGACCGGTCTTGGAAGATCGGCTGTAGAGTCGCTGACCGATCACAGCGAACTTTACGGATATCAGGAAAGCTATTTTTCCGCACCGGAGTTCAGTTGCAGCATGAACTCCCCTGTTTCTTCGGAAGAACGCATAACGGGAACTCCCGTAAAGTTAGCTCCTCTTGAGGAAGGAGATATTTTATTGACAAAATGCTCCCATGTTCTAAGCTGGCGGAACGGTCATGCCGCCATAGTTGCCGATACGCAAAACGGAACTACTCTCGAAGCTGTGGTCATCGGAACAAATTCCCGAACGCAGAATATTTCAAAATGGACAAAATATCCGGATATAATGGTCCTCAGGCTTAAAAATGCAAGCAGAGAAAAACGTGCGGAAATAGCTTCTCACGCAATGGAATATATGAATGATATCCCCTATAATGTCATGGTAGGATTGATCCCGATGAAATACAGCTTTGCCGGCAAAACTACAGGCACGCAGTGCGCTCATCTCATATGGCTTTCATACGCTCATTTTGGGTATGATATAGACTCCGACGGCGGACTGATAGTTACTCCAAAGGACATAGCCGAGAGCGACCTTTTTGAAATAGTGCAGACATACGGCATGGGTTAGGTCATATAACGTCGCTGCCGTTTATCCTTAGGCGGAAATTTATCCCGAGAAATTCTGCTGAACGCTTGCACAAAAGCATACGCTGCAAAAATATCTCAAAATATTCCATTACCGAAGCTATACTTGTATCGACCGAAAGATCAAGTATCAGTGCGGATCTGTCTGCGCTGAAAAACAACTCCGACTTCTCTACCGCGTAATTGACCCGGTCATGGATATCAAAGCTGCGCATATCGGCATTTCTTACCCTGCTGCGGCGGACGTCCGTTTTATCTCCGATAATAAGGGCGGCGCTTATGGCATTTAGCGGCTGTGCAGTGGATTCGTCATGATTGCCTATAGCGGATATTACCGCGCATATCTCCTCCGCCGGCATATTCAGATTATCAAGCAGGCGGAATGCCATTACCGCTCCGCTCTGGGCATGATCTATACGGTTCACCACATTACCTATATCATGGAGATATGCCGCGATCTTACCCAGTTCAACGGTCCTTTCGTCGTGATCCAAAGTGGAAAGTATCATTTCCACAGTCGCAGCCACCTTTTCCACATGGGCAAAGGAATGTTCCGTATATCCCTGCGCCTCAACGGCGGCGTCCGCATTTTTTATATAAGTATGGATATCCGGATTCTGCCGGATATATTTGTATGTTACGATACTGCTCATAATATTTTCCTCCCGGATAATACGATATCATATGCAATTATTATATCACGGCGTTTCCGTGCAGTCAATTGTGATGTTTTGCTGAAAAATGACAAAAAAACTTTGACAAATGAACATTCGTATGTTATAATGAATATGAAATATTGTCGGCTTTAAGAATGAATTAAAATTTCAATTGTATGACATCTTATGTATAATGTAAAAAAATGAAAGGAGCGAAGCCGTTTATACGGTTTTAATGCTATGAAGGATTTTCTGAAAAATTATAAAATACCTATAATTCTCGGAGGACTGGCGCTTGTTGCAGTAATTGCTACCATAATTGTCATAACAGGCGGAGCTTCCTCCAAATCCGGACTTTACATACGATCCGTCAGCGGAAGCGTTACAGTAACAAACGGTGATGTAAGCGAAAATGCCGTAAACGGCGTCAAGCTGAACCAAAGCGACGTTATAACCGTCGGTGCAGATTCGTCATGCACCATTGCTTATCAGGGAAAGAAAAATTCCGACGACAACTATCTGATAGTATGCCCCGATACGCAGGTACTTGTATCGGACGAATTTAACGGCAAGGACAACGGAGAAATGTTCATACGGAACGGCACGATTATCGGCAATTTTGCCGGCGAGGATAAAGCGTCCGTTATTGTCCGCACTCCTGATTCAACGGTGACTCTTGAAAAAAGCGTTGCTAAAATATCCTATTACACAAACGAATTTATTTCCTATACCGATCTGTATACATTCATGGGCAGCAACAATATACAGCTTTATGACTCCCTCCGCAATCCTGTAAATTCTCCGGAATTTCAGATACAGCAGAAGTGGGGGCGCGTTGTATCGGAAAACGATCCGTCATTTGAAGCCCTGAACCTTGATTTTGACCTTTCCGAACTTACTGCTTTCGATCTGAGAAATCTTATTACCATTGCACAGCTTATCGGCGACGATTTCCCATACAGACCCGGCGAACTTCAGGCGGCTCTTGACAGCAAGGGAGAAGATAATTCGACCGCACCGCTCGTATCGGAGCCTCCGGCAAGCGAAACGGATAATTCCGGGACTATACAGACCGCAGAACCCATAGTTACCGAAACTTCCGCTCCTGCCATTGAAACTACCCTCCCCGGACAGACTACAACGGCCGTCCATGTCATAACTACCGCTCCAACGGCAGCTACAACTGCTCCGCCGCAGACGCAGCAGTCTTCGTCCGCTCAATCACAGGGAGGTCAAAGAACTCATATCGTAACTATAGTTATCGACGGTGAAGAGACTATACAGGAAGTTCCCCACGGCGGAAATGCCGTTCAGCCTGAAGACCCTGTAATAGAAGGATATACGTTCATTGGTTGGGACAGATCCTTTGAAAATATCACCGAAGATGTTGTAATTACAGCTTTGTTCAATGAAAATCTTCAGAGCGACAGCGATATATTCCACACTGTAACTATAGTTATCGGAAACAACATAACCACTCAGATAGTTCCTCACGGACAGTCCGCAGATCTTCCCTCCAACATTGAAGTTGCAGGATATGTTTTCAGAGGCTGGGACAAGGATTTCTCCAATATAACATCTGATATTACCATTACGGCGATCCTTGAAAAAACCATTACACATACGGTAACATTCGTTGTTGAGGGACAGACTTACACCGCTCAGGCAGAACATAACGGTTCTGTAATACCTCCTTATATACCTACATATGACAGCAACGGAAACCGCTTTATAGGCTGGGATAAATCTCTTGCCAATATTATGAATGATGTAACTATAACCGCGGTATTTGCAAATGACAATTATCACACGGTAACATTTATAATAGATAATGAATTCTACAGCGTAAAGGTCGCCGACGGTGATACTGCCATTCCCCCGTTCTGGCCTGTGAGCGATTCAAGCGGAAATATATTTATAGGCTGGGACCGCAGCTGCGAAAATATAACTTCCGACGTTACAATAACGGCAATCTACGGCGGATATTGATATAAGAAAGGACGCTTTTTAAGCGTCCTTCTATTTTACACTTTCATACATAGCATATTAATAAAATATTTGTAAATTGTTGTTGAAATATGTTGTAAAGTTTTATATAATATTAAAAAATGGAGGTGTAGATCGTGAGTCTGTCTGATATTTTCAGGGAAAATTTTCATAAATATGACTGGATCATTCTGGTATGGACCGTACTTACTATCGTATGCCTTATTTCCGCTTCGGTAATGTGTTTCCGTCTTAACCGCTGCCTGTCGGAAACTATCATAGCTTCAAGAGCAAATAAGTTCAGGAACGAATGTGTAAAGCCTTCGTTCAAAGCCAATGAAGAACAGATAAAAAGAAAATATTTCTGGCAGGAAACTTTTTATACCGCTTTCATCAATATGACTTCTACTTTTCCTCTTCTGGGAATGATAGGCACGGTATGGTCGCTGCTGCAATTATCCTTGGGTGATTCGTCGGATATGCTTATGAACAATTTTTTTGTAGCGCTCACCTCAACGTTCTGGGGCGCTGTGGGAGGCTCGGTTTTTAAATTTGCCGACTGTTTCCTTAATCCCGTCATTGAAGAAAATAACGAAAATTACCATATGTGTATAACAAGAAATACTCTTGATATCAATTCGGAAAATTCCATAGACCAAGCAGGTGATGCTGATGAAGAGAAACAGGATATTTCTTGATTTTACCACACTGCTGGATATCACAATGATAATACTTTTCTGGTTCATTATCAAATCCGACGCTTCCGCCAACGAAGCCCGAACACAGGCTCAGGAACAGATAGCAAGCATTTCCTCCGAAGCCGAGCAGGAACATATCGAATTTGAACTGGAAAAGGAAAACTGGCGCAAAGAAGCCGAATCAGAACTTGAACGCATAAAAAGCGCAGACGAGAACGCCGCTAAAAATCAACAGGCTCTCGCAGGCGTTGAAAAAGGAAATATAATACATATCCAGTTAGATATTACTGAAGAACAGATCCCACATATAAAAGTTTTTTACGGCAAAAAAAACATAGGAGAATTTGACATCAGCAGCGCAAAGGATGCTACCGGAGAACTTACCGGCATCTTTGAAAACGCAGGCTTCGCAAAAGACAGCGTTATGATAGGCATTTTTGAGTACGACGGAAATCAGGAAGGTACCGCTTCGGTAATGATTTCCGACCCGATCGAAGGACCGATCAGAGCAGTATCGGAGGAATATCCGTATTTTTACTGCGCGGTAATAAATATTTCAAAATGAGGTGTTGTTTATGAGTGCTAAAGAAAAGAAAGGCTCCGGCGGTGTGATACTGGTATTGCTGCTGATAATAATTATTATCGCACTTATACTGTTTCTTGGCGGCGGCTTCGGATTTGGATCCGGCGGCGGTGACGGCTTCGGCAATGACGCTGTTCAGGTAGAAGGCTCCATATCGGATACCGAGTCGGGAACAATGGCTTCGACCTCAGCAATAAATTACGTTGACGTTACCGTATCGGGAAGTTCATACCTGTATCAGAACAGTTCATACGACCTTGCCGGTCTTATCGACGCCGTTAAGGCTATCGAGGGAGATATCGAAATACATATCACATTAGATGACTCTGCTACCGCAAACGCTTATGACGATCTTACAGCCGCTCTTGAAGAAAACGGTATCCCCTATTCATCTGATACTGCGGAACAGTCTGAATGACCGTAAAATTTTACATTCTGCAAACGCAAACGTGTAAGTTTGTCAATGATATTGTACAAAATAAATATTCAAAAATTCGATAGGCGAAAGCCAATTCAAGGGACGCAT
>CANQZR010000067.1 GCA_947628405.1 uncultured Clostridia bacterium | reverse complement strand
CGGTATATCTCTTTCAGCCATGCCGTCGATAAAGGAAGTAACTGTTTCCTCATCATATTTAGTAGTAAAGGAGGTAGTGAGCCATAGCCCGAAAGTATATGCCGGAGGAAGTGCAGGCTTTCCTGTAAGAGATGTATAGTTGGAAAGCACCTCAGTAAGATCTTCTCCGCCTATCATAAAATATTCGAGATGTTCACCCGGAACAGTAAATGAGACCTTTGAGACCGTATCCGACGCAACTTCATAGGACACTTTATCCGAACTGTTTACAAACACACCGTATCCTCTGGAAGATACGTAAAATGGTATACACTTATATGACTGATCCGAGCACGTTCCGCCGTCGGAATTCCAGGTTTCCACGCTCTGACCGTTCTTGACAAATGTGGTGAATTTTTCGCCAAAGCCGTAGATGTTTTCGCCGACGGAAAGGGTGAGCTGTTCACGTAGATATGTGCTTCTTTCGTCCTGCGGATAGCTCCAGAATGTATCGTCCTGTGTATGGGCAAGACGAGTGGATACTCTGAACTGATTTTCGTTGACGATCGTGGTCATTCTCCATGCGCCGCCGGTGAGTTTTTTATCTTTGTAATAATACTGTATATCCCAGCTCCATTTACCTATACGGACTTTAGTTCCGCCGGAGATCAGTTCCCAGCATTCATCTTTTTCAACGATTTCAGGAGTAAAGCCCTGATCTTCATTAAGCTCAAATCTGGGCATATTTCCGAGAGTGCCCTTGTAATGGTCGATAGTTACCTTGATAACGTCTTTTTGTGTTGATGTGAAAGTTATATCAAGTACAGGACCTCCGAGAGTCATGCCTCTGTTCTGGATATAAGTTGTAGTAGCAAGGACGTTAATGCAGTTTGTTCCTGCTTTGACCTCATATGCCTGTGAAGCATAGTTTACTTCATATCCTCTTTTGTTGAGCCAAAAGCCGTCTGCGAATTTCATATGTACAAAACTCCTTTACTTTGTAATTGATTACATTGTACAACATACACATAAAAATTTCAAGAGGTTTAAGAATTTTAACTATTTATTCATAATTATTCTCTTTCTGTAAGAATACAAGCCCTGTTCATGGAATATAAATGTGTTAGCAAACGCGAAAACAAGGAGGAATCAATATGGACTTTAAAGTAAACAAAGAGGAGATCGCAGCCGCTGAGGTAATTTTTGATGATACGCAGGAACAGTCTGTGGAACTGGATTATGTGCTTCCGGATTATTATCCGGAAATTTTCAAAATAATCAAGTGCATTACAGTGCCTAAGATACTTTCCTATAATGTGGGCGGTGACAGACTTACATATGAAATGGCGGTCTGCATACGCGTTTTGTATTGTTCAGAAGGCAGCAGCGCGGTAAATTCCGTTGAGCAGAAATTGACCTATACCAAGACCGTTGAATTTGGCAGAACGGTGACCGAGCCGCGCATAAGCATAATTCCAAGAACAGATTATATCAACTGCCGTGCAGTAAATCAGCGCAGACTTGATGTGCGTGGAGCAATATCCATAAAAGTCAAGGTTTCGGCTCTTGATAAGAAAGAGATCATATGCGATGCGTTTGGCGGAGGGATACAGCTTAAAAAAATACCGGTAACATATCCGTCGTCAAAACTTTATACTGCAAAACGTGTTACCGTTTCGGAAGAATTTGATCTGGGAATGTCCAAGCCGCCTATCGTAAATATTCTCAGGAGCGACGCAGTGATAGCGTCGTCCGATAAAAAAGTCATTGCAAATAAGCTTATAGCAAAAGGCGAAATACATATCAATATGCTTTACAGCTGCCGCAAGGATAATGAAGACAGCATCGAAGCAATGCAGTTCACGCTGCCTTTTTCACAGATAATCGATCTTGAGGGCATAGACGAAAGATATATATGCAGTGTTGAACCTGAAATAATCTCATGTGATATTGAACCCCGTTCGGACGGCGACGGAAATTCAAAAGTGGCTGAATGTACATTGTCTTTGCTGATCGTCTGCTCTGCTTATCGTCAGGCATCTGCCGAACTGGCAGTAGATGAATATTCTACATTTTATAAAACCGAAAGCGAACGTTCGGATATAAAAATAGAAATGCCTCCTCAGCAGATAAATTCCTCCTGCGTTGTAAAATGTTCTATGGAATATGGCGAAGGGGGAATAGACAGGATATATGACGTCTGGTGCAGTATAAACGGCGTTACTGCCAAGCCTGATACAGAAAACAATAACATCTCCGTAAGCGGAAATGCCTCTTATTGCGTTATGGCAAAAAGCACCGACGGCGAGCCTGTGATGATCGAAAAGGACGAAAGTTTCTCGGTTGCCGTTCCGGCAGAAAATATAAATGAATTTTCACGTGCGGAAGTAAAACTGGTACCCGTATCATGCTCATACAACCTTGCTTCAGATAACAGTATAGAAGCAAAAACAGAACTGAAAATAACCGGAGAGGTAACAGGTACAATGAATATTTCCTGCATTACCGATCTTAATATTGATGAAAACGAATCGGTAAAGAAAAATTCCAATTATGCTCTAAAGCTGTATTTTGCTGATGAAAATGAAGATCTATGGGAGATCGCAAAGAAATACGGAACGTCAGTTTCTGCAATAATTGAGGAGAACGATATAGAGGACGATAAACTATGCGGAAAGGGAATGATACTCATTCCTATAGTCTGATCCGATATAAAAATGGAGGTATATCTGAATGACAAATAATGATATTTACTGCGATATTGCAAAGCGTACTGACGGCGACATATACATAGGAGTTGTAGGTCCCGTTCGTACAGGAAAATCAACATTCATAAAAAAATTTATGGAACAGCTCGTTATCCCCAATATTTCCAGCGAATACCGCCGTGAACGAGCAGTAGACGAACTTCCCCAATCATCGGCGGGAAAAACTATCATGACCACAGAACCTAAGTTCATTCCCGAGGAAGCCGTTGAAGTCACTATCGGCGATAAAACGCGCTTTAACGTCCGTATGATAGACTGCGTAGGCTATATCGTTCCAAGCGCGATAGGATACATTGAAAACGAGGCTCCGAGAATGGTGGTAACGCCTTGGTTCGAGGAAGAAGTTCCGTTTGCCATGGCAGCGGAGGTAGGTACACGGAAAGTTATACAGGATCATTCAACTATAGGTCTGGTAATAACTACAGACGGCAGTATTTCAGACATTCCCCGTGAGGAATATGAAGAATCCGAGCAGCGTGTCATTGAAGAACTTAATTCCATAAACAAGCCTTTTGTTGTACTGCTTAACTGTCTGTATCCCGAATCGAACGGATCGCGGCAGCTTGCTGAACAGCTTACCGAAAAGTACGGTACGCCGGTAATACCGGTAAACTGTGTCGATCTGGAGGAAAAAGATATCAGCTATATCCTCAGGCAGATACTGTATGCATTCCCTATAAAGGAAATTAATATATGTATGCCAAAATGGATAACGGGTCTTGCAAGAGGTCATTGGCTTAAAAATGATGTTTTCAGCACTATTCGTTCCGCTTATGAAAATGTAAGATATGTAAGAGATGTAAACGGATCGGAAGAACAGATAATGAACGACGAAAATATCTGCCGTGCCATGATATCCGATATCGACCTTGGAAAGGGAAGCGCCGAGGTAGAAGTAGACCTGAAAAATAATCTTTTCTATAAGATAATAGGCGAGGAAACAGGTATAGATATTGCCGGAGAAAGCGATCTTATGCCGCTTCTGAAAGAACTTACTGCCATAAGAAAGAAGTACGAAAAGATAGAAAATGCTCTTTCTGAAGTAGAAGCAACAGGATATGGCATAGTTATGCCTACTATCGACGAACTTTCCCTTGAAGAGCCGGAAATAGTAAAACAGGGCGGCAAATACGGAGTGCGGCTCAGAGCGTCAGCGCCGTCTATACACATGATGAAAGCAGATATTGTTACCGAAGTAAGCCCTATAGTAGGTTCCGAAAAACAATCGGAGGAGCTTGTAATGTATCTTCTCAAGGAATTTGAGGAAAATCCTCAGAAAATATGGGAATCAAACATTTTCGGCAAATCATTGCATGAACTTGTTAACGAAGGGCTTCACAATAAACTTTACAGAATGCCCGTAGATGCACGGCTGAAACTTCAGGAGACTCTTGAACGGATTATCAATGAAGGCTGCGGAGGGCTTATCTGTTTTATACTTTAAAGAAAAAGCGAGACTTCCTGACAACAGAAGTCTCGTTTTTTGTTATGTGTTTTTAATAATTATCTCACCTTTTGACTCCGGATCGGTGCGGATGATCTCTCCGACTTCAGGAACTCTTATGATACCGCTTGCAGGATTTTTTATGCTTATTACGGGGGTAGTGATATCGGCGTCAACAGAACTTTTTTCAAACGCAAGGTCGGTATCTGTCATTTCGCAGTTTATAAGTTTTAAGTTTTTGCAATAACAAAACGGCTGTGTTCCGATAATTTTGCAGTCGATAAGCGTCAATCCGTCGGAATACCATGCAAGATATTCGCTTTTTATGGTACTGTTGCGTACGGTTATGTTTTTACCGTGCCAGAAAGCGTCTTTTGTGTTAAAGCGGCAGTTTTCAAACTCGGAATTTTTTATATACTGGAATGAATATTTTCCGTCCAATTCAACATTTTTGAATTTCATATTTTCCGACCGCATCATAAAATATTCGCTTACGGCGTTTACGTTTTCCATAGTGATATTATTTACCGACCAACCAAATTCGGGAGATATAACGTCACAGTCACGGATAATTATATCGGAACATTCCCGAAGAGCCTTTATTCCATGCATTTTAGTATCCGAAATTTCCGCATGATCGGTATACCATAGTGCGGCACGGCAGTTTTCTGTCATTTCGGAATGTGATATCACAAGTCCGCTGTTGTGCCAGAACGGGTATCTTAAATTGAAATAACAATTTTCCGCAGTGATATTGCGGCTTTCCTTGAATGCGCTCTCACCGTCGGCAGGACCGTCAAACGAGCAGTTCCTTGCGGTAACGTCACGACTCCCGTACAAAGCGCGTTCTTCGTCAAAGGTCATATTATCAATTATCTGCATACTGCTCCTTCTTTATTGATCATTTTAAATTATCTTTAAAAAACTTGCTTATTTTGTCAAATGGTATAACGTTCATGTTGTCATAAAGGTCGGTGTGAACAGCGTCTGGAATAATAAGAAGTTCCTTATTGCCGGCGTATTTGCTGTCCTTTGTCATAGCGGCGTAAGCATCTTTGCTGAAATAGCATGAATGAGCTTTTTCACCGTGAATAATAAGAACCGGACTGCGTATTTCATTTATATAACAGTTTATAGGCTGATTGATAAATGACATACAGCCAGTAACGTTCCAACCGCCGTTTGAATTCAGGGAACGTTTATGATAGCCTCTTTCCGTTTTATAATATGCATAATAGTCCTTTACAAAGAACGGCGCGTCTGCCGGAAGTGGGTCAACAACTCCGCCGCCAAGCTGATATGAACCGTTTTTAAAATCGGTAATGCGCTGTGCGTTCAAGGCTTTTTTCTTTTCGTAACGCTGTTCTTCGCTGTTTTCAGAATCAAAATAACCGTTGGCATTTACTCTTGCCATGTCATACATGGTAGAAGCTACAGTTGCTTTTATCCTTGTATCAAGAGCGGCAGTATTCAGAGCCATTCCGCCCCAGCCGCATATGCCTATTATCCCTATCTTTTCCGGATCAACATTTTCCTGAACAGAAAGAAAGTCTATCGCCGCCATAAAATCTTCCGTGTTTATATCGGGAGAAGCCATATAACGGGGAGTTCCGCCGCTTTCGCCTGTAAAGGACGGGTCAAAGGCAATTGTCAGGAAACCGCGTTCCGCCATTGTTTGCGCGTAAAGCCCGGAAGCCTGCTCCTTTACCGCTCCGAAAGGTCCGCAGACCGCAATTGCAGGAAGTTTCACATCTGCATTTTTTGGAATGTACATATCCGCCGCAAGAGTGATCCCGTAACGGTTTGGGAAAGTTACCTTTTTGTGGTTTACTTTTTCGCTTTTGGGAAATGTTTTATCCCATTCTTTTGTAAGATATAATGCTTCTGACATTTTCATAGCCTGCCTTTCATATTTTTTTAATTTAAAACAATGTTTCTTATTCAATTATATTATTTATTATATGGTTTTGTCAATACCGATCGTGCTTTTCGCTGCGTTCAAGTGCAGATATCTGTTCCATTTCGTTTCCGGGAAGCGAAAAGCCGAACAGGTCAGGAGCTTGTATCCACATCAAACTCTTGATCTACAGAAAGTGTAACTGTGATATCTCCGCTGCCGAAAATTTCAGCAAGCTCCTTTTTCGGAAATATTTTCTATCTTTCCAAGGCGAGTATAGCTCCATGTGTTTGACCCGTAAAATATTGTCATCTGACTGCCTTGATACAGCATGATATCGCCGGGCTGAGATGTTATTTGTTCATCACTTTTTGTAAGGCTTTGAGGAAGTTCACCGACCTTTTCAAAGCTGCCGTATTCGTTAAGCGTAAGCGTTACCGACCCTTTTTCAAGAAGCAAAGCGAGCTCTTCTGCCGCCTGTGTATCCGCAAACGCAGCTTTGAGCATATGACCGTTTACTGAAATATTCATTTTAGTTGCCTCCTTTTCTTCCATAACGTCGGTATCCTGAATATCATTCGTTTTTTCTTCGGTAATATTTTCGCCCGATAAAGAATGTTCCGATGCAGCCGCCGACGGTATTTTTTTGCCGTTTGCCCGGTCGCAGCCTGTTATGCAGAATATGCTGATCAGTATGACAAGTGTTAAAATACTAATTTTTTTCATAAGTTCACACCCTCAATTTTTCTGCTTACTTTTGCAGGAATGCCAACGGCAATACTGTTTTCCGGAATACTTTTTGCAGCGACCGAGCCTGCACCTATGACCGAACCGCTGCCTATGTCTATACCTTTCTATATTAATTATAACATAAGATATTTAAAATAACAAATACATATTTTATTGGTTCTGTTATACTTGAAAAGTATGGCAGAATGTGTTACAATCAATATGGAGGGATAACTATGGATATTCGTGTGCTCAGATATTTTCTTGCAGTTGCGCAGGAAGAAAACATTACAAAAGCCGCAGAACGCCTGCATATTTCACAGCCGCCGCTTTCCCGTCAGCTTCATGATCTGGAAAAAGAACTGGGCGTGAAATTATTTGAACGTACAAACCGAAAGGTGATATTGACAAGTGAGGGAGTATTGCTTCGGCAAAGAGCGGAAGAGATCATTGATCTTGTGGAAAAAACAAGATCGGACGTCAGTTCCGGAACGGAAGAGATCAGCGGCGATATCTACATCGGAAGCGGTGAAACAGAGGGGATAAGAGCACTTGCAAAAGTGATCCGACGCATACAAAAAAGATATACTGATATCAGATTTCATTTTTTCAGCGGTCATGCGGAAGAGGTCACAGAACGCCTTGACCGTGGTTTGTTGGATTTTGGCATATGTATTGAGCCTGCCGATATGTCGAAATATGATCTTATAAAATTGCCTACTACAGACCGTTGGGGAGTTCTTATGCTAAAGGACGATCCGCTTGCAGAAAAGAATACCATTACTCCGGAGGATCTTTTATCCCGAAAGATCATTACAGCAAATCAGGCAATGGTAGAGGGGGAATTTTCCGGCTGGTCCGGAGGACTTTATCCAAAATACGATTTTGCTGCCACTTATAATTTATTGTACAATGCTTCTATTCTGGTAGAGGAGGGCGTCGGTATTGCATTATGCATTGAAAATGTTATCCGTGAATATGACAGTAATCCTCTTTGTTTTCGCCCTCTTGAACCGCCTATGAATGTCGGGTTAGATATGATATGGAAAAAGCACTATGTTTTTTCAAAAGCGGCGGAATTATTCCAGCGCGAACTGAGAAATTATCTGCTTTGATTTGCAGATCTTTGATATATAAATATCCCACCGGTTTTTGTTATCAAAGCCGGTGGGATAAATTTTTGACAGAATACTTTTATTTGAAATATGCAACTCCGCTTTCAAATATCTTCTGATCCTTGTTTCCGGGAACATTTTTGCATATATCCGAACCTATACGTTCGCTGTGAGCCATTTTGCCGAGGATACGTCCATCAGGAGAGGTTATGCCTTCTATAGCTTCATAGGAGGTATTCGGATTATAACGGATATCAAGTGTAGGTTCACCGTTCATGTCTACATACTGGAATGCTATCTGACCGTTGTCCGCAAGCTGTTTGATAAGCTCCTGAGAAGCTACGAAACGTCCTTCACCATGTGATATAGCTACTCTGTGAATGTCGCCGACTTCACAGCCTGCAAGCCAAGGAGATTTGTTGGAAGCTACCCTTGTCTGTACCATCATTGACTGGTGTCTGCCTATGGTGTTGAATGTCAGGGTAGGGGAATTATCCGTCATGTCAACTATCTTTCCGTATGGAACAAGTCCCAGCTTTATAAGAGCCTGAAAACCGTTGCATATTCCGAGCATAAGACCGTCACGGTTATCTATAAGGTCTTGTACGGCTTCTTTTATACGGGGATTCCTGAAAAATGCGGTAATAAACTTTCCGGAACCGTCAGGCTCGTCTCCTCCGGAAAAACCTCCCGGTATCATAATTATCTGACTTTGCTTTACAGCTTTTTCAAAGTATAAAACGCTTTCTTCCAAAGCAGAAGAGGAAAGATTTTTTATGACCGCTATTTCCGGACACGCTCCGGCGCGTTCAAAAATTCTTGCTGTGTCATATTCGCAGTTAGTACCGGGGAATACCGGGATAAGCACTCTCGGTTTTGCAAATGATGAAGCGTGCTGTACAGGATCTTTAGCGGTATATGTAAATATCTTTGCAGGTTTCTGTTCGGTTTTTATATTGCACGGGAATATAGGCTCGAGCTTGTCCTCCCATTTTTTCTGTATCTTTGTCATATCAACGGTGTATGTTTTGCAGTCAATGATATATTCCGGAATGGTCTCACCTATGATATTTTCTACAGTGAACGGGTCACCGTTAAGCTCGATAACAAACGCGCCGTATCTTGAATAGAACATCAGATCATCAGAGAGCTTTTTGCTGAATTTAAATCCTATCCTGTTTCCAAGGGACATCTTAGCTACCGCTTCGGCAACTCCGCCAAAGCCAAGCGTCCACACAGCCGCAGCGGAACCGTCAGCAATAAGCTGTTCGACCCGTTCATAGCATGATCTTACGCTGTCGAATACAGGCAAACCGTTTTCGTCAAGATCCGGAGTTATAAGGATAACTTTGTCGCCTGCTTTTTTGAACTCGGGAGAAATTATCTTCTTTGCCGATGCTGTTGATACGGCGAATGAGACCAGTGTTGCAGGAACGTCGATATTCTCAAATGTGCCGGACATTGAGTCCTTGCCGCCTATAGCGCCGCAGCCAAGTTCAAGCTGAGCCTTGAAAGCGCCTAAAAGTGCGGAGAAAGGTTTGCCCCAGCGTGTCGGATTATCCTGTGTTCTTTCAAAATATTCCTGGAACGTCAGCCAGCAGTTCTTGTAGCTTCCTCCGGCTGCAACTACTTTTGCTATAGATTCAATAACGGCAAATATTGCGCCGTGATACGGACTTTTATCGCTTATATAAGGATTGTAGCCCCAGCCCATTATGGAACAGGTATCCGTTTCACCTTTAAGAACGGGTATTTTCGCAGCCATAGCCTGTGTAGGAGTGAGCTGATATGCTCCTCCGTAAGGCATAAGTACGGTCCCTGCTCCGATAGTGGAGTCAAAGCGTTCAACAAGACCTTTCTGTGAGCATACATTAAGATTGCTCATAAGCTGTTCCCAGCTTTCGGGAGTATCACTGTATGTTTTTATCTGCGTTGTAACAGGGATAGGAACTGCTGCAGTAGTGTGCTTTTCCGCACCGTTGGAATTGAGGAACTCTCTTGAAAGGTCAACTATTATCTTTCCGTTCCATGTCATTTTAAGGCGAGGTTCTTCGGTAACTATGGCGACCTTTGTAGCTTCAAGATTTTCTTTGGCAGCTTCGGCAATAAATTTTTCTTCATCCTCTTTGCGTACAACTACAGCCATTCTTTCCTGACTTTCGGAGATCGCCAGTTCTGTGCCGTCAAGACCATCATATTTTTTAGGAACTTTATTCAGGTCTATAACAAGACCGTCTGTAAGTTCTCCGATAGCTACCGAAACACCGCCTGCGCCGAAATCGTTGCAGCGCTTTATCATTTTTGTTACTTCCGGATTCCTGAACAGTCTCTGGAGTTTTCTTTCTTCGGCGGGGTTACCTTTCTGGACTTCCGCGCCGCAGTGTTCAAGCGAAGCCTCGGTGTGTGATTTTGAAGAACCTGTTGCTCCGCCGCAGCCGTCGCGTCCTGTTCTTCCGCCGAGAAGTATTATAACATCATCGGGAACGGGAACTTCGCGTATAACGTTTTCAATGGGGGCAGCACCAAGGACAGCGCCTATTTCAAGACGTTTTGCAACATATCCG
>CANQZR010000066.1 GCA_947628405.1 uncultured Clostridia bacterium | reverse complement strand
AAACTTATGCTTAGTAACTATTGTAAAGAGCGCAACTGGGATATTTACGATATTTACAATGACGAAGATTTCAGTGGAGTTGATAGCAGAAGACCTGAATTTAATCGTATGATACAAGATTGTGCCGATGGCAAAATTGACACAGTGCTTTGTAAGAGCCAATCACGTTTTTCAAGAGACGCTACCTTAATAGACATATATCTTCATAACAAATTTATCGAGTGGGGTATACGATTTATCGGAATTGTAGATCATGCAGACACTAATGATAAACACAACAAAAAAACGCGACAGATAATGGCACTTACAAATGAATGGTACGTCGAAGAGGTCAGTGAGAATATCCGACAAACACTTAAAGCCAAACGCGAGCAAGGGCAATTCACAGGCAGCTTTGCTCCGTATGGATACCTTGTTGACCCGGATAACAAGAATCATTTAGTTATCGACCCGGAAGCGGCACCGATCGTAAAGCAAATCTTTGACTGGTATGCACAAGGTTGGGGTTATCGTAAAATAACCATAGAGTTAAACAACAGAGAAATCCCAAGTCCAAGCAAGCATAAAGAATTACTACATAGTAAGTTTCGTAACCCCAATGAACTTGGTAGCTACAACAAAGATCTGTGGACACATACTACTATATATACCATAGTGCGTAATGAAATGTATACCGGAACACTTGTACAGGGCAAATCACATAATGTCAGCTACAAAAACAAAAAGCGCCAAAAAGTTCCAAGTGATGACTGGATAAGAGTACCGGATACACACGAAGCCATTATAGATGCGGACACTTGGAACAAGGTCAAGGCAAGAGTAGATAGCAGACAGCGTGTCATGAAGAAAACACAAAAATTATCTCCTTTATCCGGCAAAGTCAAATGTGCTGTATGCGGCAGTCCAATGAAACGCAATATCTATTACAATAAGAAACATACTAAACAATATTATAATTTGCAGTGCGCTACTTACAAGATCGGATCAATGACTTGCCCTAATATAAAAAGTGTAAGCGGTTTGTATCTTGAACGAGAAGTCCTGAAACAACTTAATGAGTTTATTGACAAATTCAATAATCCAGACGATATTCAGATACAAGATAACACGCAGGAACAGATTGCACAATACACATTTGAACTTAATAAAGTCGAACAACAGATAACTGATAAACAAAGTAAACTCGAAAGGCTCTATGAAGATAAACTCGATGAGATAATCACAAGGGAACAATTTGTAACATATAACAAGAAAATTACAGATGAAATTACTCAACTAAAACAAAATCAAAATATGCTTGAAACTCAGATAAAACAGTTAGAATCCAAAACCAATTCTATCAATGCAAAAAAGATAATTGAGAAATATTCCCATATTGATGTGATTACTAAAGAGGTTGCAGACGAGTTTATAAAAGTCGTTTATGTTGGAGAATACATCGAAGGACAAGACAGAAAAATTGTCGTTAAATGGAACTTTTAGTCATTTTTTTAGGCGTAAATGGTTTGGTATCAACAACTACAGTTAAGGCACACCACCACACGGGGGAATAGACGGCGGATGTTCAACTGCGGACGGAAAGACTGAAAAGGGTATCAATCTGAATATTCTTCTTTCGGTCAGGGATATGAGCAAATTGTTCGGATATGATGTGGAAGTTACTCGCGACAGGGATATGTCGATACATGACAAGGGTGTAACAGGTATCAGGAATCAAAAGATATCCGATATGGAAAACAGGTTGGAAATTTTTAATAAATATCCTAATGCAGTATGCGTTTCAATTCATCAGAATACTTTTGAGGATCCTGTTTACCATGGCGCACAGATGTTTTACAGTGACGTCAATCCGGCAAGTGAAGATCTGGCATATATAATGCAGCAGAAATTTGTTGCAAATCTTCAGCCTGATAATCAGCGTGAGATCAAACTCTGCGGTGATGAACTGTATCTTTGTTATTATTGCAGCAATCCTACGGTAATGATAGAGTGCGGATTTCTTTCAAATCCGGAGGAAGCTGCCAAACTTACAGATAAGGAATATCAGAAAAAAGTAGCGTTCACCGTATTTTCCGGGATAAACGAATTTACGGAAGCGTAAAATTAAGGAGTAAAAAATGGCAGGAAAGTTGAAAACAGTCTACATATGCAGTCAGTGCGGTTATGAAAGTCCGAAATGGAACGGAAAATGTCCGTCATGCGGCGAATGGAATACTTTTGAAGAGGATATTATTGACACATCTCCCTCAAAAAATTCTATGGGGAAAGCAGCGTCTTCCATAAAAGTTATAGATCTTTCCTCGGAAATAAAAACACTTTCCGGCATAGATGCTGAAGACGATATTCGCTATTCTACAGGTATAAACGAACTTAACCGTGTGCTTGGCGGCGGATTGGTCAAGGGTTCTCTTGTGCTTCTTGGAGGAGAACCCGGTATAGGAAAATCCACAATACTGCTCCAGATATGCAAGTATCTTGGTGAAGAACATACTATACTTTATATTTCAGGTGAGGAAAGCATTCGTCAGATAAAGATACGCGCCCAGAGATTGGGTGTTGATACGGAAAATCTTTCACTTCTTTCCACAAATGATGCAAGAGCCGCTGCTGATACGATCTCATCATATAAGCCGGATATAGCCATTGTTGACTCTATACAGACTATGTCGCTGAATGAGATAAATTCCAGTGCAGGAAGTATTTCTCAGGTAAGAGAATGTACCAATCTTTTTATGCGCACGGCAAAATCCGAAGAGATCCCAATTTTTATCGTCGGTCATGTAAATAAGGACGGTGCTATAGCAGGTCCTAAAGTAATGGAACATATTGTGGATACGGTCCTTTATTTTGAGGGTGAACGTCATTTAAGCTACAGGATATTGCGTGCTGTCAAGAATCGTTACGGTTCTACAAATGAGATAGGCGTTTTTGAAATGAGTGACAATGGTCTTGAAGAAGTTGAAAATCCGTCGCTTATGCTGCTGAATGGACGTCCTACAGGTATTTCAGGAACTTGCGTTGCTTGCATAATGGAGGGAAGCCGTCCAATACTTGCAGAAGTACAGGCGCTGGTTACAAAAAGCACTTTTTCAGCTCCGAAAAGAACCGCTACAGGTTTTGATTATAACAGACTTGCCATAATAATTGCCGTTCTTGAAAAGCGTATGGGAATGTTTTTCGGAACGCTTGATGTTTACCTGAATATAGTAGGCGGATTTCGCCTTGATGAGCCTGCCGGCGATCTGCCTGTGGCTCTTGCGGCATACAGCGGATATTTTGATATTCCCATAAGCGAAAAGCTGATCGCTTTCGGAGAGATAGGTCTTGGTGGGGAAGTGCGAAACACTGCCAATATTCCGCAAAGAATACAGGAAGCACAGCGGCTGGGCTTTACAGAATGTATAATTCCCAAGCAGGCTTTAAGAAATATAGATCCAAGCAGGTATAATATGCACATTTACGGAGTTTCCAACCTGAAACAGGCGTTTGCCGTGATAAAAAAGGAAAGCGTCAGATCAGAATAACAAAATTTGCCGGTACTTTTTGCAAAGTACCGGCATTTGCTTTAATGGATTCTTTTGAAATATTAGAAATATATACCAATTTATAGTTGACTTATTATAATTAGTATGTTAATATTTTAATATGTCCGGTAATTCGCTGTTTATGGGGAATACATTTTTAACGGAAAGATATATAATTGTCATTGAGGTGATGAAAATGGATCAGGTCAGGATCGGAAAATTTATAGCCGAACTCCGTAAACGGGAGGGACTTACTCAGGAGGCTCTCGGCGAAAAAATAGGAGTTACAAACAAGACCATATCCCGTTGGGAAAACGGAAACTATATGCCGGATATTGATATGTTCCAAATACTTGGGGAAGTTTTCCATGTAAGCATAAACGAACTGCTTTCCGGACAGTTCCTCAGTGACGAAGATTTCAAAAAGGAGTCTGATAAAAATATTGTGGATATTTCAAAAGAAAGTGTTTTTTCCTGCAAAGAAAAAATTTTATTCTGGAAAAGAAAATGGCTCAAAAATCATATTGCTTTGATCGTATTGCTATCGGTTTTATATATTACAATTTGTATATATGCATATATAACAAAATTGGCGATCATGATATTTATTTTACCAATTGCAGGACTTGTTTTTTATATCTGGCTGAGAAACAAAATGGCAGCATATGCCGAATACAAGACATATATTGATAAATAAGTGTTTTTAAGGACGGTCATACCGTCCTTTTTTTATTTTTCAGAGCTAAAATTTGACAAATTTTTAACTCAATGTTATAATATTTATGTAATTGATAAAATCATGATCGGACAGGTATTGTTAGTTTAGTAATTCCTCCTGCGCGGATAATCGTCTGAATAAAAGAAAGGCAAAACAATTATGATAAGAGAAATTTCAGAAAACGATCTTAACGGTCTTTGGAAATTATACACACAACTCCATAATAATCCTTTTCCCGACAATGACAGCAGGGCAATTTCCGTATGGAAAGATATCATTAATGATAAAAATCATCATATAATTGTTATGGAAGAAAATGGTATAATAGTTTCTTCCTGTGTATGTGTGATAATTCCAAATCTTACGCATGAGCAGCGTCCTTATGCTCTTATTGAAAATGTTATCACAGATATTGAACACCGGAAAAAAGGATATGCGACAGCTTGTCTTGATTTCGCAAAAGAACTTGCTTTGCAGGAAAATTGTTATAAAATTATGCTTATGACTGGTTCAAAGCAGGAAAGCACTTTGAAATTTTACGAAAATGCAGGCTACAACAAAAACGATAAAACAGCTTTTATTCAATGGCTTTAATGGAGGGCAGCTTTATGGAATTTACCATTCACGACAATATGCTTAAAACCGAAGATTTTGTGCGGCTTTTTTCGAGTGCAGGCTGGGGAGAAGTTCCTTACGATCAGGCGGAAATATCTATTAAAAACAGTTACGCTTCCTTTTCGGTTGAATGTGACGGCAGAGTAATAGGAATGGTCCGTTTGCTTGGCGACGGGGGAATGGCTTTCTTTCTGAAAGACTTTGTTATTTATCAGGAATATCAAGGAAAAGGGATCGGAACGGCTTTGCTCAGGCACGTTGAGGAATACATAAGTTCACGGCTTAAAAAAGGCTGGCAGGGATATTTACAGCTTGTCAGCGCAAAAGGCAAAGAGGGGTTTTACATGAAGTCAGGTTATGTGATCCACCCACATGAACACAGCGGCGCTGGAATGTCAAAATGGATAGATGGAGAAAAAATATGAATATCAGATATTTCGGATTTTAAGAAATAAAACGTCTCGGTATGGAACATATGAAAATTTTATAAGGAAGTGTTTTAAATGAATCTTTACACGCAGAAATACAATGAAGAAGAAATGATGCAGATATTGAGCCGGCTTCTGATTGCAGGGGAAAGTATAAAAACGGCACTTTATTGCGTATATAAACAAACCGGATTTTTCGCTTCAAACCGTAATATTATTGCCGGATATGTTGCTTTGACGGACAATGACCGTCTTATCGGCATGAAATTCAGTACATTCGGGTCGGAAGCGGTTTCTCAATATATGGAATATGCAAAGAAAATAACAATAAAAAATTATCCTTTTGGTCAGAAAGTTGTACATATGATCTTTGATGACGGCAAAAAACAAGAAGTAAAAATCCAGTTAGTTCCCAAGGTAGTCGGCTCGAAATTTCCCGAACAGCAGAAAAATTTTGATATTTTTATGGACGAATTAAATTCAAAGATCAATTTACTTGAGCAATGAGGTGTTATATATGAATAAACTGAAAATCGCTCTTTTACAGATCTCTCCATGCGGTTCGCTTGAAAAGAACCTGAAAAAGGGGATAGAATACTGCCGCAAAGCCAAGAAAATGAATGCGGATATTGCGCTTTTCCCCGAAATGTGGAGTATCGGCTATGACATTTACGAGCGTCCTGCTTGCGATTGGAAAAAAGATGCAATCTCCATTGAAAGTGATTTTATAACGTCTTTTGGAAAACTTGCAAAAGAACTGAATATGGCGATCGGAATTACTTTGCTTGAAGAATTTAAAAATGCTCCGAGAAATTCTCTTGTTCTTTTTGACAGATTCGGAGAGCAAAAATTTGTTTATGCCAAGGTCCATACCTGTGATTTTTCGGCGGAAAAAGATCTTACTCCCGGAGAAGAATTTTTTGTTTCTGAAATTGACACTGTTTCATGTGGAACAATAAAAGTCGGGGCAATGATATGTTTTGACAGGGAATTTCCCGAAAGTGCAAGGATACTTATGTTAAAAGGCGCAGAAGTAATCCTCGCACCGAATGCTTGTCCCATGGAGGTTAACCGTCTGTCAGCCCTAAGAACCAGAGCGTATGAAAATATGCTTGCAGTAGCAACTTGCAACTATCCGGAAAGTGTTCCTGACTGCAATGGACATTCAACTGTTTTTGACGGTGTAGCGTGGCTTCGTGATGAACCCGGTACGCGTGATATGTGCATACTGGAAGCGTCGGGTGAAGAAAATATCTATGCAGCTGACATTGATCTTGATATGCTGCGCAAATATCGCGCAGACGAGGTTATGGGAAATGCTTTCAGACATCCGGAAAAGTATCATATGCTTATTGAAAAAGTTAACAATCAGCATTTGATAGATACAAACGGTGCGTTAATTATTTAAGGAGGATGATTATATAATGAAACGAAAAGAAATACTTGCAGAATATTTTAATAACGAGCGTGACATATTGGAATATGATGTCTGTCAGCTCCAACAGCGTTTAAGGTATAGGAAAGTTGATGCAGTTGATTGTCTTGAACTTTCGCTTGCTTTGGAACGCTTGAATGCCTTTGAAGAGTTTGTTAAGTCGGTGAGCGCTATACTTAAAATGGGGCTGCCGGAGAAAATTGCCTCTGAAAACGACCCTGAAATTCTTCTCTAATTTCGCTAAATAAAAGTTTTGCGAAATTAGAGAAGGGTTCCGGATACCCATAGACCTATTAGCAGCAGTTTCAGGCTTTTGTATGGTTAGTTTTAATTATTATGGGATTTTTCTTGTAATGCACAATTGGATCATGTAATACAAATAAATAATTTCCATAATTAAAATTTATTAGGCTTAAAATTTATTTTATTTCTAACTGAACTGATAGTTCTGTTATTTATCATTATAACAATTATAACAATGCATAAAAACAGATAACTTATACTAATACATAAAAAATTTGTTGCAATTACTTTTGTGATATGATATACTTTAATTAAAATTTTGTTTGGGAGAAAATTATGTCTGAAATATTAATAATTGATGATGACCTCCACATCGGAAATCTTCTGGAGGAAACTCTTACTGCCGAAGGATATTCCGTTTCCCGTGCATATTCAGGAACGGAAGCTATGCTTATATTGTCGAATAACAAACCTGACCTGATCCTGCTTGATCTGATGCTTCCCGGATTAAGCGGCGAGGAGCTTTTGCCACAGATAAGGGATATTCCGGTAATTGTGGTCAGCGCTAAAATTGACCCGTCAAATAAGGTCGAATTGCTCCTCGGCGGTGCTGCGGATTACGTTACCAAGCCGTTTGATATGCAGGAACTTCTTGCAAGAATTACCGTTCAGCTGCGAAATCGGAGCAGTTTTCCTGACAGGAATATTCTTACTTACGGTGAAATTTCTCTTGATACCGATACGCATATAGTTACTGTTGAAAGCACCGATATCCACCTTACTCGGACGGAATTTGCCATTTTAAAATTACTTATGCAAAATCCCGATCAGGTCGTTGCCAAACTGACAATTCTTGACAAAATAAGCCTTGACACTCCCGACTGTACCGAAAGTTCTTTAAAGATACATATCAGCAATCTGCGAAAAAAACTTCGCTCCGTAAATGATAAGGATTACATTGAAGCAGTCTGGGGCATAGGTTTCAAAATGCGAAAATCTTAACCGTATCTTTACTGTTACCTTAACCGATTTCTTTACATTTTTGTGTTATACTGTTTTCAGAAAAATAAAAGGAGGTCTTTAATTTGGACTATGTTCTGAAAACAAACAATATCTGCAAATATTACCGCAATTTCAAGGCGCTAAACGGTCTTACCATGAATGTTCCCAAAGGATCTATTTACGGATTTGTAGGAAAAAACGGCGCAGGTAAAACTACTCTTATCCGTCTTATATGCGGTTTGCAGCTTCCAACAAGCGGAGAGTTTGAGCTTTACGGCGTAAAAAATTCAAATAAGAATATCTCACGTTCACGCCGAAGAATGGGCGCAGTTGTTGAAACGCCGTCAATTTATCTTGATATGACCGCTGTTGATAATCTTAAACAGCAGTACCGTATTTTAGGAATGCCCAGTTTTGACGGTATAGACGATATTCTGAAACTTGTGGGACTTGAAAATACCGGCAAAAAGAAAGCAAAGAATTTTTCTCTTGGTATGCGTCAGCGCCTGGGAATTGCGGTCGCTCTTTGCGGAAACCCAGATTTTCTGGTTTTGGACGAGCCTGTAAACGGTCTTGATCCGCAAGGAATAATTGAAATTCGTGAACTTATCCTTAAACTTAACCGTGAACGGGAAATTACCGTTCTTATTTCAAGCCATATCCTTGACGAGCTTTCCCGACTTGCAACACATTACGGATTTATCGACGGCGGACGTATCGTTAAAGAAATGAGCGCAGAAGAGCTTGAAGCCGCTTGCAGAAAATGCGTAAGAATGACCGTTACCGATACGGCAATCCTTGCAAGAACTCTTGACGGAATGGGTCTGGAATATAAAATTCTTTCCGACAGCACAGCAGATGTTTACGGAAAGCCTAATTTTACAAAACTTACGCTTGCTCTTGCCAACGATAACTGCGAAGTGCTTTCCATGGAAGAACATGACGAAAATCTTGAGAGCTTCTATGTAAACCTCGTTGGAGGTGCAAAGCATGACTAAACTTTTAAAAGCCGATTTTGCAAGACTGTTCAAAAATAAAGTATTCTGGTTGGGAGTTATTGTTCAGATCTTACTTGCCGCAGAAGCTGTTTATGTTAAATATATAGACAGGCACGATTTCCCGGATGAACATATAACGCCTGACGGGCTTATACTTGCAGGCGCCGAGTTCGTAAGCATTATTATATCGGTTTTTATGGGCAGTTTTATAGGAAATGATTACAAATGCGGAACTATACGCAACAAACTCGCGATAGGTCATTCAAGGATCGCGATATATTTTTCAAATCTTATAGTATGTTCGGCGGCGTCTCTTATACTCCATTTTGTATGGTTTGTCATTCTTTTTATCGGCGAGGGAACGGGTCTTACAAATAAATTTGAAACTCCCACTTCCGAAATTGCAAAAATGATCTTTATAAGTACGTTTGACGTTATTGCTTTTGCGGCAATATTTCTTCTCATATGTATGCTTGTTTCAAGCAAATCGGCGTCCTCTGTTGCTGCAGTTCTTATATCGTTTGGAATGATAATGATCGCGCTCACGATAGAAGCAAAATTGAATCAGCCCGAATATTATCCCGATGAAACATATATCACTGTTGACGAAAACGGCGAAACAAGAGAAGAACATTATGAGGGCGGAGTGAACGACGATTATCCGACCGAAACGGAAAGAAAAATTTATGAATTTTTAAATCTCCTGCTTCCTCAGAATCAGATACGCGATTCAATTTACAGCGCAAAGCAGAATATGTATCTCCCCCTCTATTCCCTGTCGCTGACAGCAGTTTTCACGGCAGTGGGAGCAGCAGTATTCAGCCGCAAAGACCTGAAATAACGTGACCCTATAATCGTGACCCTATAATTTTATAGGAGGTGTAATGTGTGAATAAACTTATCAAAGCAGATTTTGCAAGGTTATTCAAAAGCAGGATATTCCTGATCGGATCAATGTTTATGATAATTACCTCATTATATTTTACCTATTATCATTATGTGCAGAATGTGGAATATCCTCAGATATATAACTCTTCCGACGGTATACTTTCAGAGGGCGCAAACTACATTTATTTTATTACGGCGTTATTGATAGGAAATTTTGTCGGAAAAGATTTTGCATACAATACCATACGCAATAAAATTGCTGTCGGATATACGAAAAAGGAAATATATCTGTCTGATCTTATTGTCTGCCTGTCTGCATCGGCGGCTATCTATGCTGTAAAATATATTATTTTTCTCGGAGCTGAATCTTTGGGATTTATAAGAAAATTTGAAACGCCATATGAAACGATATTTAAAATGATAATATGCAGTTTCATATTTCTGCTTGCATTCTGGGCATTGATCATATTCATATGTACGCTCTCCGCAAATATTGCAGTATCTTTGGCTGTACCACTTATTCTTGCATATGCAGTTTGTAATTCAAAATTTTTTGATATGGGATATCCTTTAAATTACCTGATCTTTGCTTTAGCCGTTACGTCAGGCGGACTTATAATATTCACACGAAAAGATCTTAAATGAGGTAAAGTTTTGTACGTCGAAAGGAGGTATGCTTGCTTTGCAAGCATAATTATAAAAATGAGCAAATTATATTCGGCAAATATGTCGAGACTTTTTAAAAGCGGAATTTTCCTGCTTAGCATAGCAGC
>CANQZR010000065.1 GCA_947628405.1 uncultured Clostridia bacterium | reverse complement strand
GGGGCGCTGCCCCTTGACCCTGCGAGCTGGGCTCAGCTCGACCAGCTATAATTTTCTCTCGTTTAGTGCGTTAAATTGTCATTTATCTCAACTCTTAACTCTCAACTCTCAACACTAAATGAAAGTCCACCTTTTGTTGCGGCATAGCCATATTATTAATGATTTTAATACAAAAACGGTGCAGTGTCAAGCATTATTTTATCCAAAATGTAAAACTGCATTATGGAGATATCAACAAAATACAGCAGCTGCGGCTGTTCCTTGTCGTATCGGACAATATGGCTTAAAAAATTGTAAAAATCATATTGCTTTTTTCGTGCGGATATGATACTATTAATGTATGCGGAAAATTTATCGTATTCTGCTTTAAAGATGACCGGAGGAAATGAACATGAAAAGAAAGGAACCTATCCTGTTTGATCCGGATAGTCCGCTTGCACATTACGAAAAGGCGGGGAAACTTAAAACAAAGACCGACCGTACTCTCGGAAGATGCAGATTTATATCCGGTGCGGCGTTTGTATTGGGAGCGGCATGCGTGCTGTACAATCCTGCAATGATGGCTATGAACGCCTTTTTCGGGCTGCTTTTCTGCTTGTTTTCTTCCATAGGCTGTTGGCTGAAACGACCAGTAATGTGCCTTGTTTCAATACCTTTCGGACTAATAGCAGCGATCGCCGCAGGCTTGTCCGGCTCGGTAATGGCTCCGATAGGAGCGGCAGTATTTTTCCTTGCGTCCGGTCTGGAGGTATTTGCGCTCAATGCGGCTTACGATCATAATATGCTTAAAGAACTTCCCGGATTTCCGTTCTTTGACGCTTCAATGGACGATATCTCTTTTGCGGCAAAGGACAGATTCGGATCGGATCAGTTCATTGACAGCAGCAGTATGCATCAGGAAAAAGAACGCATAAAGCTGCTGCCTTCGGGAGAACCGTCGGAAGATATGGGCGAACTTACAGTTCCCGAACAGATCCCGGAAGATGATGATATCGGATCCGTTCAGGAAGAACAAAAGGCTCTTGTCTGGGATAATGACAGCAAACGTGAGGACAGAACCATTTCGGATTTTGAACTTTTCGGCTGACAAAACAGCTTGTATATTAATTGATATGGAATTGAATTATTTGAAAATATCCGTTCCGTCCGGTCATATACATGGAGGAGACCAGGCGCTTTTCGGAAAAAAAGTTTCAATAAACGGCTGCGGAATGATAGCAGTCTGCGACTATATTCTGTATTCGCACGGAAAAAGGAATATATCCTTTGAGGAATATTCTGAATTTGTGAACCGTTTCCGCGACGAAGAAGCCTACCTGCACAGTGCAAACCTTTTGGGGATATTCCCACAAAAGGCGGTAAAGCTGATAAACGCACATATAAAAGCTCCCGGAGTAAGATTCATAAGTCATTCGGAATTTTCCCCCGGAAGCCTTAAAAATTTTATTTATGATTCTATATCCGAGGGGCTGCCGGTGATAGTCCGCATCGGATTGAACGGCAACAAGCTGCCGTACAGGATAGAATATCCCGGAAAAGGCGGCAGTACGGGACATGGAGCGACAGGCTGGCATTATATCACCGTTACAGGCATTACCGTACAGGGTAAAGTAATATTTTCCTCATGGGGAGGAAAGGGCGAAACGGATATCGGTATGTTGTTCAGTCATTTCGGACTGACCGGCGGCGTGATAGCGGATAAAAGGATAAACGTTCCCCCGAAATAACGGCAGGAATATTAAATACGGCGCTTGCCGTATCAATAATATTATTTTAAAATTTTATCAAAAGCTGAAAGGAAGATAAAAATGGCAGACGAAAAGAAAAAAGGCATTATTGGTGAATTTAAGGAGTTTATCGCCAGAGGCAATGTTATCGACATGGCAGTCGGCATTATCATGGGCGGTGCTTTCACACCTATCGTAAACTCTCTTGTAAACGACATAGTAATGCCGTGTGTGGGCATGATAACCGGCGGAATAGATTTTTCGGACAAAAAAGTCGTTCTTAAAGAAGCCGTTATGAACAGCGAGGGCGTTGAGGAGATCGCCGAAGTTGCCATAAGATACGGAAGCCTGATCCAGGTAATTATAAATTTCCTGATAATCTCGCTGTGTGTATTTTTACTTATAAAAGCTATAAATAAGCTGAAGAAAAAGGAAGACCCCGCTCCGGAAGAACCGGCAGCAGAGCCGGAGCCTACCAAGGAAGAACTTCTTCTTGCCGAGATACGCGATCTGCTGAAAGAAAATGCTTCTTCCGAGAAAAAAGAAGAATAGTTATCCGTACATAAAAATGTTCCCGTTCGATCCGACGGGGACATTTTTATTTGGCTTTATCACGGCAAAAGCTGATTTTTAACTTGCTGCTAAATTATAATAAGTGTTGAGAGTTGAGAGTTACGGGGAAGCCCCCGTGGGCTTTGTCACCCCAAAAGTAAGTTTAAATTAAACCGTTTAAATATGTAGCCCCCTCAAGGGGGCGGTCAGATTTGGAGCTAAACATTTAATATATAAATTCTCAACGCTATAATTTTCTCTCGTTTAGTGCGTTAAATTATAAATATCTCAACTCTTAACTCTCAACTCTTATCACTGTTATTTATATGTTGTCTGAACCTCTTTCGGGCGCAAGCGCCTGAAGAAGAGGTGCGGAAAATGCCATTCCGGCGGCAATGCCAAGCTGCTTTCCGGTAAGCGGCACAGTTTCAAATATTATCTGCAGCGGAGGAAAATATATCGCTGCAAAAACTACCGCCAGCGATACCATTACCGCGCCTATCAGCTTGTTATTGTTAAGATACGGAACGGTGAAAATATTCTTCGTTTCGGATTTACATTCAAAAACATGGAACAGCTGCGAAGCTACCAGTGTGAACAGCGCTGCCGTCCTTGCAGCGGCAATGCTTCCGCTGATAGAATTTATTATCGCAAAACTTCCCAGCGTGCAAATCCCTATCAATATCCCCCTGATAATTATCTTCCGCATAAGACCTCCGGAAAAGAAACTTTCGTCCGATCTTCTCGGAGGTTTTTTCATGTTCTCCTTTTCGGGCGGTTCTACCCCGAGAGCAATTGCAGGAAGCCCGTCGGTAACAAGATTTACAAGAAGTATCTGCGTTGGGAGCAAAGCCATTGGCATACCCATGACTATCCCCAGAAACATAGTAAGAACTTCGCCTATATTGCAGCTTAGCAGATAACGTACAAATTTGCGGATATTTGCATAGATACCTCTTCCTTGTTCTACCGCCCCGACCAGAGTGGCAAAATTATCGTCCAGCAGAACCATATCCGCCGCTTGTTTAGTTACATCCGTTCCGGTAAGTCCCATTGAAACGCCGATACTTGCTTCCTTTACGGCAGGAGCGTCGTTGACCCCGTCTCCGGTCATGGTCACTATTTCGCCCTTGCGCTTGAAAGCGCGGACGATCCGCAGTTTATCCGCGGGACTTACCCTTGCAAATACCGCAGTTTTTCCGATAACATCATCAAGCTCCGCATCGGACATTCTTTCAAGCTCCGCTCCGGTAAAAACGAGATCGCCCTCACGCATTATCCCCACCTGCTTTGCAACGGCAGCGGCAGTGTTTTTATGATCGCCGGTTATCATTACCGTGCGGATATGCGCGCTCCTGCAAAGACGTACAGCCTGTTTTGCTTCCGCACGAGGAGGATCCGACATTCCCACAAGTCCGAGAAAGATCATTCCGCTTTCCGGATCGGAATTTTCCGAAACGTCCTTTTTGCAAAGGGCAAGCACTCTGAGGGCATTTCCTGTAAGCCTTTCGTGAACATTATATATCTCACGCCGCTTTCTTGCCGTCATAGGCACGGCTCCGCCGTCGGTCATAAAAAATCCGCAGCGCTTCAGGATAACGTCCGGAGCGCCTTTTGTATAAGCCGTTCTGCCGCCGTTTTCGGAACATATCACCGTCATGCAGCGTGATTCGCTGTCAAAAGGTATCTCGTCTATCTTCCTGTGGGCTGAAGAAAGATCTTCCGCCGTAATGCCGCCTTTTGCCGCAGCAACAAGAATTGCAAGTTCGGTTGGATCTCCGGCAGCTTTCCATTCGCCCGAAGAGATCAGTTTTCCTCTTTCACGGGACGATATTTTTTTATCCGCAGTTATTGAAGAACCCGTGCAGAGCGTGCCGCAGATTAGCATCTCCCTTAACGCAGGCTCAGAAACCGGGTTTACCCTTGCGCCGTTAAGGGTTATCTCACCGGCAATGCGATATCCGCTGCCGGAAAAAGCAAATTCCTTTTCTCCGCAGTAAGCATTGGTGACCGTCATTTTATTTTCGGTGACCGTTCCGGTCTTATCGGTGCAGATGACCGAGGTGCAGCCGAGCGTTTCAACAGAATGGAGCTTGTGAACAAGAGCGTTCTTTTTCAGCATTCTTCCTACGGCAAGAGCAAGGGCGATAGTTACAGTTGCAGGCAGCCCCTCCGGGATAGCCGCTATTGCAATGGTTATCCCGGTCATAAGCATATCAAAGACCGGCTCGCCGCGCAGTATCCCTGCCAGACTTACAACCGCGCATACGCCAAGGCATATTATGGCGATCACCTTTCCAAGCTCCGCAAGACGCTTCTGCAAAGGAGTCATTTCATCTTCTATTTCAGTAAGCATTCCGGATATCCTGCCCATCTGAGCGTTCAGCCCGGTGGCGATCGCCTTTACTTCCGCAGTTCCCTTTACAATTACCGTTCCGCTGTAAACTACCGACGCTTTTCCTATGGAATTGTCGCTGTCCGACGGATCGCCGGGCACTTTTGATACTGCCGCCGATTCGCCGGTAAGTATGCTTTCCTCCGCAAGCAAGCCCTTGCAGGAAATTATAACGCAGTCGGCAGGGACCTTGTCACCTGCTTCAAGGCGTATCAGATCACCCGGAACTATATCTGCGGCAGGTATGGTGACCAGCGAACCGTCGCGCCAGCACTTTGCGGCAGGCGCAGTCATATTTTTAAGAGCAATAAGAGTTTTTTCGGTGCGGTATTCCTGAATAAATCCAAGAATGGCATTGAGAAGAACTATGATTATTATTGTTACCGCGTCATATATCTCGCCGAGAAGGAATGAAACTACAGTTGCGGCAAGAAGTATCATTATCATAACGTCCCGGAACTGTCCGAGAAAAATTTTAAGCGGTTTCGCCTTTTTTTCCTTTGCAAGGGAATTTTCCCCGTATTGTTTAAGTCTTTCGGCAGCCTCTGCGGACGAAAGTCCGTGCGGACTGGCTGTATAAGGTCTTTCAAGTATCTCAAGCATATTTTTTCCTCCCTGCGCTTTTATCTAAACTATATTCACAGGCAAGTCCCATTATTCCGGGATAAGGACAAGTACGCTCAATTTACATTTTTTGCTCCGGATCGTATTGCCGGATATTTTTATTCCGCCTATTGACAAAAGGAAAATAATATGATATCATTAAATTGTAGTATTGTTATAATACAATAATTTCAATAAAAAGGGGAACATTATATTATGATATCACAAAATGTTATAACGGCTGTTCTTATAGGTATAGTAATAACCGGTATTATCCCGGCAATAGGCTGGGTGGTGCTTCTTGTTACGGGAAAGATCAAAGGTTCAGGCTTCTGGGCAGGAGTGCTGGCATATATTATCGGATTTATAGTTTCTTCGATAGCTGCCGGATTGAGCACGCTCCCGTTTGCGGAAAAATTAGAAAAAGATCCGGGATTTATTGATACCCTGAGCATTATAGTCAATCTTGCAATGTTCGTTATACTTATTCTTTCAATGATGATATGTATAAGATCATGCATGAAAAGAACGCGTTCTTTCAAAGGCGGCATTTCCTGCGGACTCGGATTCGGTATGGCATATTCAATAACGTCGGCAATAGGATTTATAAGTTCATATTATACATTTTCACTGATAAACAGCGGCGAATTTGACCGCCAGTATATGGCGATAATAGAACAGGGACTTATCACCAAGGAACAATTTGCAGAGGCAAAGTCCGTATTTACATTAATGACAGTTCAGGATATGATAATGCAGATCACGGCAGCTATCGGCATCGGGCTGGTGCTTACGGCTTCGGGAGTATTCATCATGAATGCGGTATGTGCAAAAAATACGTTCCCGGGATTTATCATCTCGGCAATAATAACTTCCGCAGGCGGACTTTCCACAATGATACCTAACTTTATTGCAGCGTCGGTCATACCCGTTGCAATAGGCGCAGCGGCTCTTATATTTGCATTCCGGGTAAAGGACAAAGCCGTTCCGCAGAATGTTCCTGCCGCAAAAGACGATTTCCTTACGTCAATTGAAAATGTAAAAAAAGACAACACTGACTGAATAATTTCATGGCTATGTCATAACAAGCAGTTGATTTTTAACATTTTTATCTTAAATCTTAACTCTCAAAACTAAATGATATCGACCTTTTGCCGTAAAATGACCATTATTTTTAAAAGTACATATCGACACAATTATACCTATAATGACCCTACAATCAAAAATTTCATAAAATTCCCTTGACTTTTTCAGAAAATATGGTATAATATTAAATTAGTTAGACGGAGTACATACTTTATTGCTTCACAATAATTTGTTCATTGATCTGAAAAAGCTCCGTGCTGCTTCCGGGCAATTCTTTAAAAAGGATCTGTTACGGATAAAAGTTGTTTAGAAAGCCGTCCCCGAGTCTGCATAGGGGGCGGCTCTTCTATTTATTCGGCAGAAAGACTCTTTATCTGAGAGATCAAAGTGTAGCAAAGCCTGTTTACACTGTCAAAATCTACCGCAGGTATGTAAAGCTGTTCAAGCTTATCATGCTCCGCTTTTGCATTTTTTAGGGAAAGAACCGCTTCATCTATCAGATCTCTTGCTGCGGATTCATTGAATTTTATGCGCAGTTTCTTTTCCACAATAATATTTTTATCGTAAAATCTTCGGAAATTTATCGGCTGTTTTGCCGCGACTGCAATATCGTTTATCGGATCGGCAGTAATAAATGCGGTTTTAAGTTCGGGGATCAGCATATGTTCAAACGTCTCGCTGCCGTAAAGCGTACATATGCTTACGCTTACTGAATATCCTTTTTCAGAAGCCGTTACGGCAAATTTTCTAAGGAATTTATCCGAACCGGCGTAATAATTATCGTTCAGCAAATAAACGCTGTATTCCTGAGGAATATTCGTAAGGTATCCCTTGGGAGTCAGGGCAGACAGCTGACGGAACTCTGTTTTTCCGGAAGATGGATCCGATTTTTTGGGCAGTATTTTTTTTGAAAGCCGCTTTATAAAGCCGTCTAACTTTTCGGTATTAAGAGCGGCATTTCCTATCTGACAGGTATCTCCCACTACTGATGCAAGAGCCGTTACATATCTTCTGCATCGGGCGTGCTGCTGAAGATACGCCGCATTGGCTGAAACTATATCTTTTTTTGATCTTTTCAGCCTGCCTATATCCCAGTAAGCGCCAAGGTCAAGTATCTGCTGTACGGCTCCGGGATATTCAGGCTCAAAAACATGGGGAGATGTCCCGTCAACTATTATTACTTTTCTGCCGGGGAAAACGACAGCGTCCAACGAATCCGGGTCGCCGGAACAGCAGTATATCTCCTTTTCATCATCGGGAAACGCTTCGGCAAGGCGCTTCATAAGCGAAGACTTTCCGGTCCCCGGTCCTCCCTTGATTATGTACGAATGGAAATCGGTATCGGCTATCATATCACCGAAATGTGTGCGGAAACCATTCGGTGAGGTCCCACCGAGAAAGCAGGTCAAACAGTTCATCATATCAGCTCCATAATATATAATTGATCCGGCGTCCTGCAAGCGGTATCCTATATAAGAATATCTTGCAGTACTGCGTTAATTCATACTATGAAAACATTGCATTTTTGTGAAACAAAAGGACCTGATCTTACAGTGTATCAATAAAAAAGATCCCCGTTTCCGAGGATCGTGATATATTTATGTATATGTTCCTATTCCGTTTCGTTCTTCAACTCGGATATGGCTTTTATAAAGCTCTCCACATCATTGAAGTCCTTATATACCGACGCAAACCGGACATATGCAACCTGATCTATCTCTTTCAGTTTTTTAAGGACTATGTCGCCTATCTCTGCGGAAGTTATCTGATTGCCGTTAGAATAACACCCTTCAACGATATCTACAATATTGTTGATATCGTCGGCAGATACCGGACGTTTTTTTACTGCCGTTGAAATACTTTTGATAAGTTTGCTGCGGTCAAAAAGCTCCACACTGTTATCGCGCTTCAGGACAAGCAGCGCGGGCATTTCAACGGATTCATAGGTAGTAAAGCGTTTTCCGCAGTTAGTACACTCTCTTCTGCGGCGTTTTTTTCCGTCCGCAGATCTGGAATCCACTACTTTTGTATCTTCATAACCGCAAAACGGACATTTCATCAGCCGCAGCTCCTTTAAAAAACATCTTTATTAAATTATACATTTTTTTGTGCCGGTTGTCAAGTATAAGCGTTTATTTCAAGGCAAAAACAGGGCTTGGATATTATAATATTTGGCTATGTCATAATAAAGAGTTGATTTTTAACATTTTTTATCATTTATTTGTACATTGAAAAAATTATAAATTAAAATCAACCTTTTATTGTGAAACAGCTAATTCCATAAAACCGTATCAAAACAGGAAATTAATCTGTAGTATTTTTTTATTATCTTCCACGGAAGATAATGCCGTATGGATCATAAATATTTCCCGTCGGTCAAAGAAGAATATTTTCCGTCCGCAAGCAGAAAATAATAAAAATCTCCGAAAGGAAACTTCTTTTATGAAAAGATTTGATGATCTTAACGGACTTCTTTCCGGCAGCGATACGGCAAAAATGTTTTTTGCATCTCTTCCCGATTATGTTCAGGGAGCGGTAATGCGGAACAGCAGCCGCATAGACACCGAGGACGAACTTCATCGCTTTGCGGAAAAGATAATGCGTGAATTTAACTGAAAATGTAAAAAGTATACGCCGTATCTATACAGCGTATACTTTTTTATTCCTTATCGGAAAGATCTATGCAGCTTATATTTTTTCTCATTCTCAGTATATCGGACGGCGGAACGGAAAATTCATCTATACCTGCTCTTATAAGCCGATCCGTCATCTGAGGATCACTGCCAAGATCGCCGCATATCTCCGTTCTTATACCGGCGGAACGGGCGTTTGCGGCAGTAAGTTTTATCATTCTTATCACCGCTTCATGGTACGGATCGTAAAAGCTGTCTACCGCAGGATTCATTCGATCTGCCGCAAGAATATACTGGGTCAGATCATTGCTGCCGATGCTGAAAAAATCCACTTCCTTTGCAAGTATATCGCTTATCATCACGGCAGCAGGAGTCTCTATCATTATACCCACTTCAATATTTTCATCAAAAGGAGCTTCCAGCAGGCGCAGTTCATTTTTGACCTGTGAAATTATCTCTTTTATTTTTCTTACTTCATTCAGAGAAGTTATCATCGGGAACATTACGGCTATCTTTCCGAAAGCGGAAGCACGGTATATTGCCCTGAGCTGCGTTTTGAAAATATCCGTTCTGTCAAGACATATCCTTATTCCTCTGTATCCCATAGTGGGATTTTCTTCATGGGCAAGTCCGAAACAGTCGGCTTTTTTATCAGAACCTATATCTATCGTACGTATTACAAGACGTTTTCCGTTAAGCGATACGGCGGCATGACGGTACACCTCGAACTGAACGTCCTCTGAGGGGAACTCACCGCATTCTATAAAAAGAAATTCCGTTCTGAAAAGGCCTACACCCTCGGCGTCGTTTTTAAGAGCCGATTCAAGGTCGGAAACAGAGCTTATATTCGCATAAAGAGGTATCTTCCTGCCGTCCTTTGTAACTGTTTCTCTGCCTATGAACTCGCTTGCCAGCAGGCGTGACTGTTCTTCTTCCGCCAGTTTTCGTTCTGCGTCCTCAAGTATTTTCGGAGACGGGTCGATATATACCGTACCATCGGTGCCGTCAACTACCGCAAGTTTTCCGTCGCAATCCGGAGTAAGCTCTCTGCCTGTTCCGATAACCGAAGGTATACCCATTATCCTTGCAAGTATAGCCGTATGTGACCGTGATGACCCTCTTGCTGTAACAAACGCAAGAACGTTGTCCCTGTCCATGCGGAATGTTTCGCTGGGAGTAAGGTCATAGGCGCAGATTATCCTTTTACCGCCGTGAAACTTTTTTTCGCCGCTTCCTGCAAGGCAGCGTATCAGTCTGTGGGAAACGTCCTTTATATCCGCCGAACGGGCGCACATATAGTCGTCCTCTATTGCCGAAAGCATTGCCGAAAAATTGTCTGCCGCAACGGCAACGGCATATTCGGCGTTTACTTTCTGGGAGACTATCATATTTTCAACGGCGTTATTGTAATCGCGGTCATCTATTAGAGCACACTGTATCCTGAATATCTCTGCGCTTTCCCTGCCAAGCTCCGGAAGAGCCTTTTCGTACATTCCGGTAAGCTGCTCCTTTGCGCAGGCTTTGGCTTTTTCGACTCGTTCAAGCTCCGCTGCGGTATCGTCAATGTTCCTGAATGAAACGTCCGGTTCAGAACCGCTGAAATATGATATTACCCCTATTGCAATGCCCGGGCAAACGCCTTTTCCTTTTAATTTCATCATATGATCTTCTGTGAACGGATATTTTCCGGCACGGCTCCTCCTTTCGCGTTATGTTAATAATATTATACAACATAATAATAATTAAGTCAACGGAAAAAGGATTTAAATAAAATAAAGGGCTATGTCACTACAAGGAGTTGATTTTTAACATTTTTTGTATTTACCGATAAATTATCATTTAGTGTTGAAAGTTGAGAGTTAAGAGTTGAGATATTATAATTTAGCACACCAAACATGATAAACAATAGCTGGTCGAGCTGAGCCCAGCTCGCAGGGTCAAGGGGCAGCGCCCCTTGCCGCGCTCCGCAGAG
>CANQZR010000064.1 GCA_947628405.1 uncultured Clostridia bacterium | reverse complement strand
TAACGCAGTCGCTGATCTGTGAGATACCATTCTTCCTGTGCTGCACCGTGTTTTTAGTGCTGATGCTGCGTGACAATGGAAGGGCTCCTAAAACTGCATGACAAAAACGCTCTCTGAATGTTCAGGGAGCGTTTTACTGTTTCAGTTTATTATAAAAAAAGATCCACAAAAATATTGAAAATATTTTTAAGGTATGGCATTATTAAATAAAATTATATTTTATGAAAAATTATCCGGTATAGTTGGCTGCTATGAATTGTATGGTGTAAGAAAAAACACAAACGGCGATAACGAAATTATTCTGTTAGACTCTTTTGGAGATAATAAACTCTGCGCTGAAAACCGTCACATATTAAATTCAAGACGTGACGGCTTTATCCTTTTAAAATGTAATCAACGATCATGCATACAAGAGTGTTTTTCAATAGCTTTGCATTTTCTGTTCAATTTAGGCAGAAATATAAAAGCAACGGCATTGTGGTTTTTGCTTGGCGTTATGCTTTCCGTATCGTTTCAGAGATATGTTCCGGCAGATGATTTTGCGGAACTTTGCGGAAAATCCAACAAGGGATTCGGCGTGCTTATTCACCTTAAAAGATCTCGGGAATTGTTGCTCCTGATGAAGATCACAATAAAAATGTTCTTGAAGTTATAATTTTTTATCCTGCCCAACCATTCAAAAATTTTATACACTATATGTATGAAACGTTCAAAAAATCATTCGCGCGAAAGGTGAACCAAAATGGAAAAAGCAATTGCGGACAAGCTGATTTTTCAGTACATGAATAAAATATTCGGCTTTGCTCTGGATAAACTGCGGAATATAGATCAAGCGCGGGAGCTTGCTTCCGATATTACCTGTGAGGTTTACAGTTCATTTCTGAAAGCGGATAATATTGCAAATATTGACGGGTATGTTTACCGAATTTCAAGGAATGTCTATTCACGATATATTGGAAATCTGCAAAGCGGCAGACGATTTATAAGCATTGACGAAATGACTCCCACTCCGGAAATTACGGATAATAACGACACGGAAATGCAGGAAATTTTGCGCCGTGAGATCGGCTTTCTTTCGGAACGTCAGCGGCTTGTAATTTATATGCACTATTATAATAAATTTTCCGTGGCGGAAATTTCCGATAAGCTGAATATTTCCCAAGGCACTGTAAAATGGCATTTGTCCGACGCACGAAGCAAACTGAAAGAGGGTATAAATATGAATATCAACGAGCAGAACACAGATATAAATCCGGTTATTTTCACCGATATGGGGCACAGCGGCGGAGCGGGTCCCATGGGCGATACGCGGGATATGTTTGATTCACGCCTGAAAATGAATATTGCATGGGCGTGTTATCACGAGCCGAAAACTTTGCCTGAAATTGCGCGGACGGTAGGCGTTCCGCAGGTGTATATTGCCGATGTTCTTTCAAAATTGGTGGAATACGCTTATATTGACAAGCTGGACAACACCAAAGACCCCAAGTACAGGACAAATATGTATCTTATAGATAACCGCCAAAAATTCGACTATGGTGAAATTTACGACAAAGCCGCAGAGTTTCTTTGTGAAAAATATTTTCCGGAAATTTTCCGCAATTTTGAAAATGATCCGGAACACTGGGGACTTACCTGTGACGGAAACGATCTGAATTTTCTTAAATACAATGTTGTAATGCTTGCGCTGTCTCCGCTTCAGATGTTTGAGATCGATTGGAACAAATTACTTGTAAAACGTCCCGACGGCGGAAGTTTTATAGCCACGGCAGTTGTAAATGACGATCTAAGCATAAAAGATCAGAAAGCAAACATTTATTGGGCGTGCGGATTTATGACCAGAACGTGGGATAATTCCGATGAGATCGACGATGAAAGCGACAAAATTTCCGTTGAAAGCGTTTCGGTAGATTGCCGCTATTCTGACAGAAACGGCGGTTGGCGTGATAATCTCAGCGAGGACTGGGCGTCTCTTGCAAAATTCATGAAGTTCGGAAAGGAGAAAATTTCTCCCGAAGAATACAAACGTCTCTGCGACAAGGGATATGTTTTTAAGGACAGAGTACAGCCTGCAATGGTAAAAATTACTTTGAGCAAAGATGAAGATATATTTGATTCATGGTGCAGACTTGCAGGGGGAAAGATAACCGTTTCCGATGAAGTGAAAAAATTTGCAAAGCATATGGATGATGTGATTTTTGAAGAGGATAAAAAACATTTTCCGAAACATATGCACGAAGTTGTAAAAGCTATGTCTATGAATAATCTCGGGGTGGGTTTTATGATACCGAGAATTGTGGAAAAGCTGCTTGAAAAGGGAGATTTAAAACCGCTTTCGGATATTCAGAAAAAATCGGTATTTTCGATATTGTTTTATAAATAAAAGGCTACGTCATAACAAGGAGTTAATTTTTAACATTTTTTATATTTACGGATAAATGATAATTTGTGGGGAAGCCCCCACAAATTATCATTTATCATTATATTGAAAATCAACCTTTTGCTGTGACATAGCCAAAGGAATAAACAACATAAACTTATTCTCTCATTTTGTAATCCTTATCCCGGTCGATAAGCTCTATCATAATGTCAGCATATTTCGGGTCAAATTGAGTACCTCTTTCCTTGACTATCTCCGCCCTGACCTTTTCCTGCGGCAATACATCACGATAACTTCTTGTAGAAGTCATTGCGTAGTAAGCGTCGGCAACACAGATTATGCGTGAAAATTCGGGGATCTCCTCACCCTTTATGCCATCGGGATAACCCTTTCCGTCATAGCGTTCATGATGCCACCTTGCGCCCTTTTCAATGCCGGGCATTTCGGTGATATCTTTCAGTATTTTTGCGCCTATGATCGGATGTTCCTTTATCATAGCAAATTCTTCATCGGTAAGTTTTGATGTTTTGTTGATGACTGTATCGGGAACACCTATCTTTCCGATATCATGCAGAAGTCCGATAAAATAAATATCGTTCTGGTCTGCTTCGCTCATGCCCGCTTTTTCGGCTATCAGACGCGCATAATAAGCCACGCGTTCGGAATGACCGTTAGTATATTTATCCTTTGCTTCAACTGCCTTTGCAAGAGACAATACCGTTTCTCTTGAAAGTCTTTCCATACGTTCCTGACGTTCCCGTACATATTTTGTCTGCCGTTTTACTTCTTTTGCAAGGTTGGTCTGCAAACGGTGAAGCTCAAGTATCCTGTCGATCCTTTGAAGCATAATGTCGGGAATGAACGGTTTTCTGATGAAATCCATTGCGCCGGCTTTAAAGCCTTCTGTTTCGGCGTTCTGGTCGTCATCTGCCGTAAGGAATATTACAGGGATATTTTTAAGTTTCTGGTCGGCTTTAAGTTTTTTGATAACTTCAAAACCGTCCTCATCCGGCATATGTATGTCAAGCAGTATCAGATCGGTATGGTTTCCGTCCGGCAAAAGTTTGTCCATTGCTTCTTTTCCCGAAGCAGCCGTATCCACAAGATATTTTTTGCTGAGCAGCTTCTGCGCCACTTTGCGGTTCATGGGGTCGTCGTCAACAACAAGAATTTGTGGGGTCTTATCTTCAACAGTTTCCGTTTCTGCGTTTCCGTCAACTTTTTCACCGTTCAGCGCCGCGCCGATCTTTTCGGTAATATCCTTGTAGCTTTCCATAAAATGACGGTGATTTTCCTCAATATATTTTTTATCGTCTGTTTTCGCTGCATTTTCAAGAGCCTTTGCCTGCTCGGACAGATTTACCGCGCCTATAGACAATGCAGTGCTCTTTACGGCATGAACAAGTATGCGGTAGTTTTGCAGATCCTTTTCTTCATAGAATTTTTCGATCTCTTTAAGCTTTGCTTCCGAGCGGAAAGTCTGCACCATATCGCCGTATAATTCTTTGTCGCCGCCGCAGTAACTCATTCCGCGCTCAATATTAAGAAAACTGCAATTATCGGGGAAATCAGGGCTTGCCGCTGGAGTGGGCACGTCTGTTTTTTCAGCATTGCTTTCTTCGGTTTTCTGTACGCTGTCCGTGTTTTTCCGTATTTCCGTAAAACGGTAGGACACAAGATCCTTTGGCAGATGTTTTTTAAGTTCATCTTCCAGTTTGTCCGCAACTATGGGCTTTGAGAGATATCCTTCAAATCCGTAGGAAAGATAAGTATCTCTTGCTCCCGTCACAGCATTTGCAGTCATGGCAATAACAGCTGTTTCATTTCCGATAAGACCGCCGCTGCGAAGCTGCTCATATGTTTCTACGCCGTCCATATCGGGCATCATGTGATCCATAAATATTATATGGTATTTGTTTTTCTTTACAAGCTCTATACATTCTTTTCCGCTCAGAGCAGTATCGGGAACGATACCGTTTCTTTTGAGAAGTCCTGCGGCAACTTTCAGGTTCATTTTATTATCATCAACTACCAGAATACGCGCGTCGGGAGCATAAATGTAGCGTTCCGGCGCATTTCTTTTAGTTCCGGCACGGTGATGCATATCAAACTGACCGATCTTTTCCTGACCTATACGCTTCTGGTGAAGAGCAAAGCTGAATGACGAGCCCTGACCGTAAACGCTTTTAACGTCAAGGTGGCTGTCCATCATCAGGAGCAGGTTGTGAGTAATGGGTATGCCAAGACCTGTGCCCTCGATATTCCTGTTTTTCTGCTCATCAATTCTCTGGAATGAATCGAAAAGTTTTGATATATCTTCCTTGTGGATACCGATACCCGTATCACTGACGTCGATATAAAGTATAACGTCGTCTGTTTCTTCAATTATACCGGTTTGCTTGACCGTAAAGCGTATCGCGCCCTTTTCGGTATATTTTACCGCGTTTGTAAGAAGATTGGTTATGATCTGTTTTATGCGGATATCGTCGCCGTACATATAAGCTGGCACCTCGGGGTCGATATCAAGTTCAAGATCAAGTCCCTTTTCCGCGGCTCTGTCGGAAATAATGTTTACAAGGTCGCTTATCATTGAGGCAGTTTCATACTTTACCGGGATTATCTCTATCTTGCCGTCCTCGATCCTTGAAAAATCCAGTATCTCGTTTATAAGTGCAAGGAGAGTGTTTCCTGCGCTGCTGATACTAAGGGCATATTCCTCGATAGCCTCGCTATTATTTTCACGGAGTATCATTTCGTTCATGCCGAGTATAGCGTTTATAGGCGTGCGGATCTCATGGCTCATTCTTGCAAGGAAGCTGGATTTTGCCTTGTCGGCAGCAGCGGCTGCGGACGCTGCTTTTTTCAGATCCCTGTTTGCCTTTATCTGGCGTTTCATCATGCGCTTTATAAGAGTGTTTACCGCAATTATACAAATGCTGAAAAGTACTAAGTACAGCGCCGCATACGGGATTATACCGCCGTACATCTTCCATGTATCTTTGAGTACGACAATGCTGAAATCCGATAATTCATCATTCAGCACCAGACACATACGCAGTCTGCCGTCATAATCCCTTATGGGCTTTATGATATTTTTACTGTTGGTGTAAACATCATAATAAGGCAGGTCGCGGATATTTACGAAATTGTCGTTGTATACGCGATAATCCGGGTTAGGGTGATCTATGACCTGTCCGTCCTTGTCAACAAGGAAAGCATAGCCGTCCTGCGCCTGATTGCTGCTGATGATATTTGTAAGAACATCAAGATAAAAATCCACCGCAAACACGCCCAGGAACTGTTTGCCGTTGCCGGTATAGACAGCCTTGGAAAATGTAATGCAGTATTCGCCTGTACGGGCGTCATAATACGGTTCGGTTATATTGTAATCATCCGAAGCAAGGGCGTCAATATACCATTGACGTTCTTCCTCGACATAATCTTCCGCCGGCACCCAGCCGTTATTCATTACCATTGGGTGACCATGCTCAAATTCAGGGTTTGCAATATATGTAGCGGAGATCCCCTTATAATGACGGGTTATCTCATCAAGATATTTTACCATGCCTTCATAATCGTCGAGCATTGAGGGATTTGCGGATATGGAATTTACAAACATATTCATGATGCTTTCCTGCTCGGTGACCCAGTTGTTTATCTGATAGCTGTATTCGCCAGCTTCTTCAAGCATTTTTGAACTTGCGCTTCTTATGTACAGATGTGAGCAGAGAAAGATCGTTGTCAGCATTGTTACCACAAGCATTATGATAATAAGCATACGGAAAAAACGCTGCCCTTTGTCGGAAAGATCTCTGTGTTTCCTTTTGTTTTTGGGTTCCTCGTTATTCTCGTCTCTTGTAGAAACAATATCGGAATAATACAGGATATTATTCATCATTTCGCCGAGATTGGCGGCTTCAAGGCGGATCATATCCACCGATTCTGCGACAGCGCCGCTGTTTTTTATGGAATCGGCATATTCGGATATCTTATTTAAAGGCTTGCGGAATTTATCGGACATTCTTGAAATGAATTTGTTCTTGTATTCCAGCGCATCTTCCGCACGGCAGCGTTCTCTGTATCCCATTATATAGAACACGGCTATCACAGCCATCAGAGCAATGATTATCACGGAATTAAGGATAAACTGTACATAAGCGTCTTTATAAAGCTCATGGCGGCTGATCTTCAGCAGCAGGTACCAGTCGTTTTCCGTGCAGCTTCCGAAGATGATACCGCCGTCGTCGCTTTCCGTAACGGCAGATCCGGAGTTGGAAGAAACAAGCAGGAACGCGTCCCGGTAATCCGCAAAATGATCGGAAATTTTTTCTCCTACCACAGATTCATCGGTATATCCGGCAATAGTTCCGTCACTGTTTACGATCATGGCGTCGCCGTAATCTTCGCCGCTCATTTTGGATATGTAGGACTGGATATCGTTCATGTTATAGTCCATACCAAGCAGGAATTTACCGTCGTCAAATGAGGCTGCCACCGTAAAGCACATTCCGTCCGTCCATGCGTCTTCATATACAGATGAGATGTATTCTTCATCTCTGGGAGCGGACATGAGCGCCTTGTACCAGTCCCTGTCCTGAAGAACGTAATCCTCTGGAGTCTCCATATCGGATATAAACACGCGTCCGTCGGGAGTTGCACAAAAGATATTCAGACAGGTCCTGCCGGTAGAAGCGATCTCCTTTTTCTTTTCTTCCGAAAGAAAAGCGCGCAGATCCTCTTCGGTATAGTCGGTCTCCATCAGATCTGACAGACGATTTCCTATTTTGTTAAGGGAATCGGTACAGACGCCAAGACGGTTCTGAAGATCGGCTGCGATCAGTTCGATCCGCATACGGCCCAGTTTCTCGGTCTGGCTGCTGTTTACTTTTGTCATAATAAAAAGATTGACGATCAGCGCAGCTATGACCGTGACGGCTATAAGCGAGACCGGCAGATATAACGGCTTTTTAGAGTTTTTTTCATATATATTTCCCTCCTGACGGTATAAAAACAAGCAATAGCATAGCAGTGCCATTATATCATATTTTTCCTGATTTTTCAAGATAAATTTTAAAAATCTGTGCTTGTTAATTGTACTACACGTAAGACTCGAAAAAAATCATAGAATATAGTAGACAAAAGCAAGATCTTATGGTATACTTAAAATATCAGCAGTAGATTCTTATGCCCCTGCATACAATTCGGAAATGTGTGCAGTGGGCTTTTTGATAGGAGCTTGGCAGACAGATGAAAAAATGGTTCGGCAAGATATTCCTGCCATTCTGGCTGTGCATTGTCGGCGTGGTCGCAGTTGTGACGGGATGTCTATATTTTCGGTTTATAGCAGATAAGATATATGAGGACAGTACAAGTCATCTGAAAGAGATCTATGGTCAGGTAAACCGCACGTTCGGTATTTTTGTAGAGCATAACTGGGGTATGCTTGAAAACTGGAACGACTACATTGTGCTTGCTGACAACGAGGACAGCGTTCTGGATTTTATTGCGAAAAAGAAAGAAAAGTGGAGCTTTTCGGAATTTTATTTTGTCAGTGCAGACAAATCATGCATGGCACCGGACGGTTCCGTTATTACCGCAGATCTTACCCTGTGGGACGAGCTTATGCAGAAAAACCAGCCGGTCATGGACAGCATATCCATTGACCGGAAAGAACTTATCGTGTTTGCAGTTCCGGCGGTACACGGAACATATCGTGGCTTTGACTACGATGCTATCGCCGTTACTTATACCAATGCCGACTTGGCAGATTCGCTCAATGTGGACGCTTTCTCCGGCAAAGCAAAGTGTTTTGTCATGTATGAAGACGGCAGGGTACTGCTCTCCACGCAGAAAGGCGGCAATGTATTCGATAATTATCTGGTATACCTGAACGCCGCAACTGATCTGACGGATGAAGAGCTTGAAAGTATACGGAAAGACTGGGAAAATGGAACTCCCGGTCTGCTGCGATGCAGCATTGGCAATGTCAGCCAGTGTATCCTATATATGCCGGTCGGCTATCAGAATTATGTGCTGCTGAGCGTTGTGCCTCAGGATACGATGAGTGCGGGCTTTCTCTCAGTGCAGAAAATGACATTCAATATCCTGATCCTGCTATTCCTGTTGGTCGGGGTGTCTCTGTTCGTCGCTGTCTTTATCCGCAGCCATAGCCAGAAACGCCGCAGCAGGCTTGAACTGCAATACCGGGAGCGTATGTTTGATGTGCTGTCAAATACAGTTGATGATATTTTTGTAATGCTTGACCATGAATGTCTTCAGGTGGATTATGTCAGTCCCAATGTCGAACGTCTGCTCGGAATATCAGCCGAGTCAGTGAAGAAGAACATCAGAGCCATGGAAGAATGCCTTGTGGGCGGCGAAGTCGGTATCTCAAAGGAAGAACTGGAGAAGATCCCCATTCAGGGAAGTGTGTTCCGTGAGCATGAATATATGCACCGGAATACCGGCGAACGCCGTTGGTACAGGATAACTGCCTATCACATGAACATTCAGGATGTGGCAAAATATATTATCGTCCTGTCGGACCGTACACAGGAGCGGCAGATGAACCGGAATTTGCAGGAGGCGCTCACGGTCGCACGCAGTGCCAATGAAGCCAAGAGCAGCTTTCTGTCCAATATGTCTCATGATATCCGCACACCGATGAATGCTATCGTCGGATTTTCCGTGCTGTTGGAGAAAGACGCCGATAAACCGGAGAAAGTCCGGGATTATACACGCAAGATCACAGCTTCCAGCAATCATCTGCTCAGTCTTATCAATGATGTGCTCGACATGAGCAAGATCGAGAGCGGAAAGACCTCTCTCAATGTGGACAGGTTCAGCCTGCCGGAGCTGCTTGAGGAACTGCACATCATACTTGATCCGCAGGCAAAAGCAAAGGAGCAGACATTCCGCATCTATGCGCAGGGTCTGACGCATGAGGAGCTGATCGGCGACAAGCTGCGCCTGAACCAGATCCTTATAAATCTTCTGTCCAATGCCATAAAGTATACGCAGGTCGGCGGCAAGATCACATTTACTATCAGCGAGCTGCCGAACCTTGCACCGCAGATCGTGCGGCTGCGTTTTGTCGTGCAGGACAACGGCATTGGCATGAGCGAGGAATTTCAGAAGCATATCTTTGCCCCGTTCAGCCGTGAGATCAGCTCCGTTACCAACAAGATACAGGGCACAGGTCTTGGAATGGCGATCACCAAGAATCTGGTTGAACTGATGGGCGGCATAATCCATGTGGAAAGCAAGACAAATGTGGGAAGTACATTTACCGTTGAGCTGTCCTTTGCCCTGCCTGAACCCGAACAAAAAGAGAAATGGTATCTGCACAAGGTATCCAGAGTGCTTGTGGCAGACGACGAGGAAGAGATCTGCCATGACATACAGGAGCTTATGCGTGACTCCGGCGTGGAGATCACCTGTGTGACATCAGGTGCAGCGGCAGTGGAAAAGGCTGTCAAAGCACATGAGCAGCATGAAGATTTCAATGTCATTCTGCTCGACTGGAAAATGCCGGGAATGAGCGGCGTGGAAACCGCAAAAAAGATCCGTGAACAGGTCAGGACAGATGTCCCGATCCTTGTGCTGACCTCTTACGACTGGAGTGAGATCGAGGAGGAGGCAAGGGCTGCCGGCATAAATGCGTTCCTTGCCAAGCCATTCTTTGTGTCCACTTTCTGGCAGACGATACGGCCGCTGTTCAGTGACCGGATACAGCAGCAGGAGACTGTATTTGTGCCGGAGGGCGTGATGAAAGGGAAACGGTTCCTTGTAGCAGAGGACAACGAACTGAATGCGGAGATCCTTACAGAAATGCTGCATATGGAGGGCGCAGAATGTGAGGTCGCTGTCAATGGACAAGCTGCCGCAGAACTGTTCCTTAATTCACAGCCGGGGCATTTTGACATGATCCTTATGGATGTGCAGATGCCGGTAATGAACGGCTATGAAGCAACAAGACAAATACGGGCTTCTGCCCACCCGGAGGCAAAGACTATACCGATCGCTGCAATGACTGCCAATACCTTTGCAGAAGATGTACGGAATGCAATGGATTCCGGTATGAACGGACATCTTGCCAAACCGATAAACATGACGGCAGTGCGTGAACTGGTGAGCAGGCTGCTGCATACGGAAGAAAAGGGTGATCAAACATGAAAAAAAGAGCAATATTGCTGCCGCTGACAGCCGTGCTGTGCCTGACCGGGTGCAGCAACAGCAGCGAAAACGGTATCACGCTTTCCATTATGGGAAAACAGAGCGACCTGAACAAAAGCTATATGACCAGTATTTTTCAGCAATATGAGAAAGAGACCGGCAACAAGCTTCAGATCATTGCCTATGAGGATTCAGAATATGAGAGCATAGCCAGTGAAAAATTCGAGGCAGGTGATGTGCCGGACCTGTTCATGCACTTCAACAATGCGGATCTGAACCGGTTCGATACAGATGCCAATTTCTGCTATCTTAACGATCAGAGCTGGGTGAGCGAGTTATCGGAGGGGGCAAAAGCATATTGTATGGACGCAGACGGAAATCTGCTCGGACTGCCTTTCTGGGAAAGTTCAGTGTCCGGCTGCTATTATAACAGGACAATACTGAATGAACTGGGAATGAAACCGGCAACGACGCAGGAAGAATTTGACACGATCTGTCAGGTGCTTGCAGACACGGGCTATACGCCGATCTGCTGGC
>CANQZR010000063.1 GCA_947628405.1 uncultured Clostridia bacterium | reverse complement strand
TATACCTTGTCTTTCATTGTAGGACCTACTCCCGTTCCTATGCACACTCCTGCGGAAATAGGGTGCGAACTGGTGACATAAGGATATGTTCCGAAATCTATATCGAGCAAAGTAGCCTGAGCGCCTTCAAAAAGAATTTCTTTTCCGGCTTTGTAAGCTTCATAAGTAAGTACCGAAACATCATCCACATATTTTGAAAGGCGTTTGCCGTATTCCGTGTATTCTTTTATAACGGCGTTGATATCAACGGCAGTTCCTCCGAAAACATTGGTTATTATGCTGTTGCGGAGCTTTCCGGTAGCGCGTGCTTTTTCCGCGAATATTTCCGGGTGAACAAGATCGTAAACGCGTATGCCGCTTCTTTCGTACTTATCCATGTAACATGGACCTATCCCACGCTTTGTAGTGCCGATATCCATATTTCCTCTGAAAGTTTCGGACAGACCGTCCAGAATTATATGCCAGGGCATGATGATATGCGCACGGGGATCTATCTTGAAATTATCAAAGGAAACTCCTCTTTCCGAAAGTCCGTCTATTTCCTCCAGCAGGACTTTAGGGTCGATCACAACGCCTGCTCCGATCATGCAAAGTGTATCTTTATAAAGTATTCCGGAGGGGATAAGGTGGAGCTTATATGTTTCACCGCCGGCAACAACGGTATGGCCGGCATTGTTTCCACCCTGAGAACGCACTACAACGTCCGCTCTTGAAGCAAGCAGGTCGATAGCCTTGCCTTTTCCTTCGTCTCCCCATTGAGTTCCGATAACGATATTAGCAGCCATAGTTATAATTTACCCACGGAAGTGGGTAAGCTCCTTTCCAAGCTATTTCCGGCAGATGCCGGACCGATAAATATTATATCAGAAAAAAATGTGTATGTCAACTTTTTTCCATAAATCCGTTTAAAAAATTTACCGTTATCCTGCTCTTATTTTTCTTTTCCCAAATATTTTTATTTTTTCAGGAATAAAACCACCAAAGCTGTCAAAACTATGCTCGAGGTGAAATTTTATGAGCAATTCTAAGTTCAAGATCGGCAAACTTTCCGGAAAAGGGCTTCTGATCGCCGCCGGGATATGCGTCCTCGCAGTAGGAGCTGCAGGATATTATTCCTATACTTCGATTTCCGATAAACTTAATACCGAGCTGATCGGAAAAAACAGCGATACATTTTCCGCAGATGCGGACGAGGAAAATGCCGAGGGCGCTCCCGTTGACATCGGTCAGACAAACATCAGAAAGCCGGCGGAAACTTCCGCTCCGTCAAAGACAGAAGCTCCTGCGGAGTCGGCAGCCATTACAACGGCAGTTCCGAAAGAAACGGAAACTTCGGAAAAGGAGACTGAAGCAGCTTCTCCTGCAATGGTAAGACCGCTGAACGGAGAGGTGATAAACATTTTTTCCGACGGAGAACTGGTTAAGTCCAAAACGCTTAATGTCTGGAAGACCCACGACGGCGTTGACATTGCCGGAGCTCCCGGTGAAAAAGTCAAAAGCATGACCGGTGGGACCGTAAAGACCGTATGTGATGACCAGCTTCTCGGGGTATGCGTTATAATCGACCACGGCAGCGGACTTGAGGGCTGGTACTGCGGACTGAGCAAGGACGTTCCCGTTTCCGAGGGGCAGGACGTTTCTGCCGGAACGGTGATAGGTACTGTCGGAAATACTGCTGAAAGTGAGATCAGCGAAGAATCACACCTCCATTTTGCCGTAAAGAAAAACGGAGAGTGGATAGACCCTATCGCGCTTATTTCCGGCGAGGGAAGCTGACGCCCCGGCAGAGATCTATTGCAGAAAGAACAGAAGTCCTTTCATTCTGAAAGGACTTCTTTCTTTTATTCTACCAGTATTTTTGAACTGTCCTCTTCACGGAGCGCTATTACCGCTCCCCGTATAAGATAAGCAATAGGATCTCCCGAAGGACTTCTTTGTAAACAAAGCACTGATGTGCCTTCTATAAGTCCCATATCCTGCAAACGGCGGCGCATACTTCCGTCATTAAGCAGCGTTTTTACCTTTGCAGAAGTGCCTTCACGCATATTATGCAGCGTCTTTGCTGTATTCATGATCAAGTTATGCCGGCTGTGCGGCATATCTCCTTTCAGATGTTTAAGTAGTTATCGTAAATTGTTTTACAGCCCGAAAAACCTTTCAAGACCTATATTAAATTATGCCGGAAAAATTTTAATGACACTGTAAAACTTGTACTTTTTAAGGACTTGCCTGCATAAATATTAAACAAATGCTGCAAAGGAGCTGTTAAACGTGAGCAAAAGTTCATCAAATCAAGGATTTAAAATAATTTTGTTTCTGATACTTGCTGCCGCAGCGGCTGCTGCACTTATTTTCTTTTCAAAGGCAAAGGACGAATCGGAAGCTGATGAGATGTTTACAATGCCGACCAATGCAATGCGTGTAGAATTTCTTAACCGTCAGGGCTGGATCGTAAAGCCCGAACCGGTGTCAAAAGACGAGGTCATAGTTCCGTCCGTATTTGACGGCGTTTACGAGGAATATGCCGCTCTTCAGAAAGAACAGGGCTTTGATCTTGAGAAATTTGCAGGACGGGAAATTACGGTCATCAAGTATCAGGTGCTCAACTATCCGGACTATCCCGACAACGTCACCGCCGTTATGATGATATGTGACGACCGGCTGATAGGCGGCGATATTTCCATGACCGGGGAGAACGGATTTACCGAACCGCTTGTTTCGCTTTCCGTCCGGACTTTTCTGACGGAAAGTGATATTCCGGAGTAACAGTCACGGAAGATCAGTACATTCACAGGCGGAAATTTTCCTCGCCGCCTGCGGAAAACATAAAACACCGTACAAAGGTCATATAAAGCCTTTGTGCGGTGTTTTGCATTTTATTCGGCAAGTCTTACCGTACCTGACATAAGCGCTTTTTCTTCGCCGCTTGCCGTGCGGACGAGCAGTCTGCCTATCTCGTCTATGCCTGTACAGTCCATTATTTCGGAAACGTCGTTGTGGATCACTTCAATGCGCCTGCCTATTACGTTTGAACGCCTGCGGTACTCGTCCATGAAACTTTTTTCTTTCACGGTCCCGAGACGTTCTTCAAGGCAGTTCAGTATTTCCGCCGCAAGAACGCTTCTTGATACCGGTACGTTTGTTTCCATTTTTATCGAAGTTGCCGTGTCTGCTATGGCTTTCGGAAAGGATACGTTCTGTACGTTTACTCCTATGCCGACTATGGCATATTCCAGACCGCCCTGTTCCACATTTACCGATGCTTCGGTAAGTATGCCGCAGAGCTTTTTATTGCCCGCATAAATATCGTTTACCCATTTTATTTTACATTCCAGTCCGGAAACATTTTCTATTGCTTCCGCAACGGCGACCGCCGCGCAGGACGTTATCAGCAGGGAATGTTCCACCGATAATTCGGGACGCAGTACTATGCTCATATAAATGCCCATTCCAAGAGGAGCGTAGAAAGATCTTCCCATTCTGCCTTTTCCGTGAGTCTGTGTTTCGGAAATAACTGTAGTTCCGTGTACTGCTCCGAGCTGAGCCAGACTTTTGGCAAAATTATTGGTTGAATCAACGGTCTTGAATACATCTATCTTTCTGCCAAGATCTTTTGTGCGCAGATTTGGCACAATAGACTGTTCGCTCAGAAAATCGCTTTCTTCCGAAAGGCAGTAGCCCCTGTTTGTCACGGCGCAGATAGAATATCCTTCCTCACGAAGGGATTTTACCGCTTTCCACACTGCGCTGCGCGTCATTCCCACGCTGCGTGCTATCTCGCTTCCGGAAACGCTTTTTCCTTTATTTTCCTCCAAAACCGCCAAAACTCGTTCTTTCAACGGCATTATCAACACCTCCGATTTTGATCGAAACACAATAAATGTAGTAAGTTATTTTTCTGCGACGATATAAATATGTAAAAGATCTGAAGGATGCACCGAACTGTAAGTTATTCCAAAAAAGGAAATTCTTACATGAACAATATATAGAATAGCACATTTTTCGCGATTAGTCAATCACCTTTTTAAAATTTTATCATAAAATGTTAGTAATTTATCCTGCAATGGAAATATTTTCAAAAGGTATGATAATTTTATGATAAAGATACTGCTTCTGGTATTTGCCGTGTCTGTGGACGGTTTTGCCGCTGCTCTCGGGATGGGCAGCGTGGGTATAAAGATACCGTTCCGTTCAGCCTTGGTGATAAGTTTTACGGGAACGCTTTTTCTGGTGCTTTCGGCAGCCTTGTCGGGAGCGGCAAGATTTGCCGTCCCGGAAAGATCCTGCAGTATAATTTCATTTATCCTGCTGACGGCGCTCGGTATTTTCAATCTTCTGAAAAATTTCCTTAAAGATCTTGTTTACAAAAATAAAATTGAAAGTAAAAATCCTGCCGTGCTGTTGTTTGACGGCACAGCCGCCGACAAGGACGGTTCAAAAAGCATTTCCGTAAAAGAAGCCGCCGCGCTTTCGGTAGCTTTGTCGGCGGATTCTGCCGTTACCGGCGTAAGCGCGGGATTTGGCAGCAGGGGGATAGTCCTGCTTGCCGCATTGTCATTTGCTGTAGGTCTGCTGTCGGTCATGATAGGTCAGAAGCTAGGAAAAATGGCGTTTTCCCTTATCAATAAGGATCTTGGCTGGATATGCGGAGCGGCTCTGATAGTGCTTGCGATCCTTAATCTGTGCGGCATATGATAAAATTTCCGCGTAAATATATTGCTTTTGCTCCAAAAATATTGTATAATCTTCTTGTAATGCTTTTTTGGAGGAATACCAATGGATCTGAACGAACTCAGAAACCGTATCGACGTTATCGACAGTGAAATACTTAAACTGTTTACCGACAGAATGGACGTCTGCCGCGCCGTTGCGGAGTTTAAAAAGGAAAATAATCTTCCCGTCATGCAGGGCGGACGGGAAAAACAGGTAATAGACCGCGTCCGCAGTAATGCTCCTGACGACCTGAAAGACGGAGCGGCAATGCTTTTCCAGAATATAATGGACATAAGCAAATGTATCCAGAATATGGAGATAGAACATGATACCCGGCTTTTTTCACCAAAACCGTTTATTCCTGAAAATGCAGGAAAAATAGCCTGTCAGGGAACTGCCGGAGCTTATTCGGAAGCTGCGTGCAAAAAACTTTTCGGGGACAAGCCCACTGTTTTCTATACCTCTTTTGAGGACGTTTTCAACGCCGTTGAAACGAACGAAGCGGATTTCGGGCTTCTTCCGCTGGAAAATTCCACAATAGGCAATATATCCGAAACATATGAACTTATGTCAAAGCATAATTTCAATATCTGTTCTCTTGTCCGTGTTGAGATAACCCATTGTCTTGCCGCTGCAAAAGGCGCTTCCGCCGATACTGTAAAATATGTTTATTCCAAGGAAGAGGCTCTTGAACAGTGTTCAGAGTTTATAAAAGAAAACGGTCTTATACGCCGCGAATATGCAAATACGGCTCTTTCCGCCGAACTTGTCCGCGACAGGAACGACCCTTCTATAGCCTGCATATGTTCCAAGCAATGTGCCGAGCTGTACGGTCTGGAGATATTGAATGACCGTATTGCGGACGCTTATCCGAATTATACCCGTTTTATATGTTTTTCAAAAGAATACATATCTCCTAAGGACGCCGATACCATAACTGTTTGTGTGACTATTCCCGATACTCCCGGTTCATTGTACCGTATGCTTACAAAATTCTATGTTGCCGGACTCAATCTTTCAAAGATAGAAAGTAAAAATATTGCCGGAAGTGATTTTGAAGTAATGTTCTATCTGGATTTCAAGGGAAGCTGCACCGACCCGAAAGTAGTTGCCCTGCTTCATGACCTTGAAAACGAAATGAGCTTTTTCAGATTTATGGGAAGTTTCAAAGAGGTAATGTAAAGGAGTTTTCGTATGTCCGATATATCAGTATCCGTTATCATAGCCTGCGGCGGAAATTCCTCCCGTATGGAGGGGATAAACAAACAGCTTGCGGAGATATGCGGTATCCCGGTCGTCATCCGCTCCATGCTGGCATTTGAAGTTATAGACGAGGTCACGGAAATAATTGCAGCAGCAAGAGAAGCGGATATCCCCGAAATAGAACGCCTTGCAAAAGCATATAACGTTACAAAATTCAGACTTGCTGTAAGCGGCGGAGAGACCCGTCAGCAGTCGGTGTTCAACGCTTTTATGCAGACCGATAAGTCAACAAGATATATTGCTGTGCATGATGGAGCACGTCCGTTAGTTTCTGCGGAGCATATAAAGAAATGTATAAAGGACGCTTCGGTATTCGGCGGAGCGATCCTCGGAGTTCCTGTAAAAGATACTCTTAAAGTGGTGAACGGCGGTCTTATTACCGATACCCCCGACAGAAGAAGCCTTTATGCCGCCCAGACGCCGCAGATATTCAGACGGGACGTATATGTAAAGGGAATAAACTTTGCACGTGATCACGACCTTGATTTTACTGATGATTGCCAGCTTGCGGAAGCTGTAGGAGTAAAAATATGCGTTTCACCGTCGGATCATACCAATATAAAGATAACTACACGGGAAGATATTGATATTGCGGAAGCCTTTCTTAAACGGAGGAAAAATTTATGATGCGCATAGGTCACGGATATGACGTCCACAGGCTTTCAGAGGGGAGAAAGCTGATCCTCGGCGGAACAGAGATCCCCCATGAAAAAGGTTTGCTGGGACATTCCGACGCAGACGTCCTTGTCCATGCGATAATGGACGCGCTCCTCGGCGCGCTTGCCCTTGGAGACATAGGAAAACATTTCCCGGACACGGATCCCTTATATGAGGGCGCAGACAGTATCGGACTTCTTAAAAAGGTGAAAGGAATAATTTCCGGAGAGGGATATTCTGTAGTAAATATTGACAGTACAATAATATGTCAGGCGCCAAGACTTTCGGGATATATCATTGAAATGCGCGGAAACATAGCTTCTGCACTTGAATGTGACATTTCTCAGATAAGCGTGAAAGCAACTACCGAGGAAGGGCTTGGTTTTTCCGGAGCAAAGGAAGGAATAGCCGCCCATGCGGTATGTATGCTCAGCAAAAACGGATAAAAACGCCTTAAAGCCGCGTCATAACACCATATCCGGCGTTCTGACGCAGCTTTTAAAGCTGTGTGATGATCGTTTATGCTCAGCTTCTTGCTGTTACTCTGTCGTTCTTGAAAAGCAGAGTAATGCACCATATAGCGGAAAGTGCTACAACTACATATACGATCCTGCTGAGTATTGCGCCCGTACCGCCGAACAGCCATGCCACAAGGTCGAAGCTGAAGATACCTACAAGACCCCAGTTGAGTCCTCCGATAATAAGCAGCGTAAGTGCGATCTTATCAAGCATTTTATTCACCCTTTCATTATACTATGCTCTTATGCCACACGGCTGTGTGGCGCGGCTTTGCCGCCAAGAGCTGCCGTTTATGATTTTTCCGCATATCAGACGTGACAGCGCCTGAAATTTAGAAAAAGCATATTGAAAAGCAAAAACTCTCGGAAGAATATACTTCCGAGAGTATTATTTGATATTCCCACGTTTTTATTCGCGGCGGATATTTTAATAAAATGAGACGTAAAATTCCATATAACGGGTCTATTAGTATGCGGCGTCGTTTATTTGCATCCATTCGGGGATAGTTTTTACAAAATTTTCATCAAGAACAAAAAGTCCGTTTTCGTTGTACGAACCTGTTACCGAAACGAGCTTGGCGATCTTATCCGGATTGTCCGCAACATATTTCATTGCTGCTGACTGTTCGCTGAAATCATAGGCTGTAAAATTTGTCTCTATTGAAGAATTTATCACCATGCTGAAATAATCGTTGATGTTATCCGCAAATCCGCTTGAAACGTTTCCGTTTATAAGTTCGGTAACGTAAAGCCCTATGGTTTTTGCGCGGTATTCCTCGCCGCTGGTGTAAAGAGGGTAGGTAAACAGCTTGCACAGTTCGTTTGAAGTAAGATATGTGTCGCCTTCATGGAAAATGGTATCTTCTCCGGTATCAGGGTCGGTATAGATAAGATTGTACGGGATATGAACGTCAACGCCTCCGAAAATATCCACAAATGTCATAAAGCTTTCATTATCCAGCTTTACATAATAATCCATATCAAGACCGGAAATAGCCTCTGCGGCGCTGACCGCCTTTGAAGTTCCGCCTGTGCGGTAAAATTCATATATGCTGTTTTCGGTGCCGTCCTGCTTGGCGTATGTGTCCGACGGTAAAGGCATGACAATAAGTTTCCGGTCATCAACGTCCATTCGCACTATTACAAAGCAGACGCCGCTTGATCTTTTTGCAGAATCGAATATAAAAAGCGTAGTCTTGCTGTCTTCCGGGGAAGGTACAAATTCTTCTGTTGAGGCAAGCGGATCAATGCTTGGAATGCTTTCCTCCTCTTCCTTAGGTGACAGAAGCTGCTGCATAAGTATCCAGAATATACCTCCGATTATGACAAAGGTAGACAGTATGGTCACGATATATGTGACAGCTATTTTTGTGCTCTTTTTTGCCATGCACCACATTCCTTTCATAATTCGTGTCAAATGCAGTTGAAAAATTTATGCAGATGTGCTATAATGGTTATGTTATAAAATTTTCGTAAATTATGTTTCTGCTGCCCACGCGCCTGATCTGTTCATCAAGTTTTTGGGCGTCTATTATACGGGTAATAACGCCTTGTTTCTGAGCATATTTTATAGTGGCGCCGGTGCCGCTTCTATAGTCGGAGATCACCGCGATCAGTTTTCCGGAATGATCGACCATGTATTCATTGCGCATCCTCATGCAGCTTCTTGTATATTCTTCGCTGATATATACGGTTTTTTCCGCTTTGAGCAGGATATTCCCAAGCAGGAATTTTTCATTGCCGCTGAAGTATTTTCCATGTCCTCTGTACGGTGCGACGGCGACCAGATTTATCTTTTCGCCCTGAGCTTTCAGCTCAAGGATTATCTCGCCTGCCCAGAGATCGATCCCACGGGCAAGTCCGGTGATAAAAGTATCATAACCTTCTTCGATGCTGTCAAGAATGGTTTTATAGAGTATGCTTTTAATGATCCTTGTTACCGGACTGCGTGCGTTTCCCTCATACGGAAGTTTTTCCGGCCGGTGTCCTGAAAAGCATACGGTCCTGTTTTTGCTGATATCTGAAGCGTTCATAAGCCTACCTCGCTTTTTGTGGATCATGCTGTACGGAATATATTATAGCACAAACATTTCATTTTTACAATAGCTTTTTCAAAAACCTTTTAAAAAGGTTAAATAAATACTTTTCATGGAAGGAAGATCCATATGGAACATGATCTTTTGAACCGTGTCCGCGCGGAGATAGACCTTGACGCAGCGGAACATAATCTTGAAGTGCTGAAAAATATTCTCGGCGGCATAAAGCCGGCATGTGTTATAAAGGCGGACGGATACGGTCACGGCGATACAGAAATAATGGAGCTTTATCAGAACATGGGAGTGGACTTCTTCTGCGTATCGAATATTGACGAAGCCCTTAGGATAAGAAAAGCCGGCTGCAAGGGAGATATACTGATCCTGAGCTGGAGCGATCCCAAATATTCCGATATACTTGCGGAAAACGATATTATCGGCTCGGTGGTGTCGATAAAACACGCTGAAGAGATCTCCGCCGGAGCAACAAAGCCCGTAAGATTACATATCAAACTTGATACGGGAATGTCAAGAGTGGGCATTTCCGCTTCTGATCCCGTAAAGTGCGGTGAGGACATTGCAAAGATCGCCTCTATGCCGAATATCCGCGCAGAGGGAGTCTTTACACATCTTGCAGTGGCTGACAGCTTGTCCGAAAACGATATTCTTTTCACAAAGGAGCAGCAGAGAAGATTTTTTGCTGCCGCAGAAGCCGCAGAAGATCTGGGGGTAAGATTTATCCATAAGCATTGCCTTAACAGTGCCGGAGCTGTCTTTCACCGTGATGAAAGAAGTACGCTTGCCAGACTGGGGATAGTGCTTTACGGTCTTAAACCGGATAATTCGCTTGAAATGCCGGTAGAACTTACGCCGGTAATGGAACTCAGATCGGTGATCTCACAGATAAAGACCATACACAAAGGCGATACCGTAAGCTACGGCAGAACATATACCGCCGACGGAGACAGGGTGATCGCTACTATCCCGTGCGGTTATGCCGACGGATATCCGCGGCTTCTTTCCGGAAAGAACGAGGTGCTTATAAACGGACAGCGCGCCAAGGGCGCAGGACGTATCTGCATGGATCAGATGATGGCAGATATAACCGGTCTGGACGGCATCTCCGAAGGCGATGAAGTGACCCTGATAGGCAGGGACGGTAATGAGATCATAACGGCGGATGACCTTGCGGTCAGCTTTGGGACTATAGGATATGAAATAGTCTGCGGCATAAGCAGGCGCGTCCCGAGAGTGTACAAAAAGGGCGGAAAGATAGTTGCTGTAAAGAAATATTATGATACTCCATAAAAACACAAAAGTCCGTTTTCTATAAAGCGGGCTTTTAAAATATATGCTCTGCACACCGGTATAGCGCAATATGCAATTTTGATAGGAAAAATTCCGTATATTCTATTGACATAATATATGATATATAGTATAATTGATAAAGAAAGTTCATATTTTCAAAACTGTCAGGATTTTTACCGAAAGGCTTTTTATCATGGTTTTTGAAGGTTTTTCCACCGAAAATAAAAAACTTGTCCGTACCGTTACCACTTCTGCGGAAACGCTTGGCAAGGATATATTTGAATCACATACCGACCGTCTTTCATCAAGGGGAGGACATTTTACCGCCGAGCAGCTCATACCGGTGTATTTTGCCGCTCTGGTGGGAACTCCTATGGAGAAAAGCGAACAGGCGGAATTTAATAATATGCTGTATTCGCTCCGCGAGGATCTTATCAAGTCCCCGAAGCTGCTGTTCTATATTGAATATGAAATGAGTCCGCCCTCACAGGAGGAACTTTCCGCTTTTGAGGGAATGGATACTTCGGACAGTGCAAAACTTCTTGAGGCGCTTACGGAAAAAATAAATATCCCCTGCGACAGCGAAAGAACACAGCTTGCCAAGGAAACG
>CANQZR010000062.1 GCA_947628405.1 uncultured Clostridia bacterium | reverse complement strand
CCCCCCGATTCAGATTTTGTCTCCGTGTCAATATTTGTTACAGACGTTCCGGGCGTGCTGATATCCGGCTCAACGGCAAAAGTTCCCGTAGGCATGGGAACGGATATCATAGACAACGCAATTATCGTGCTTGTAAATCTGCGTATAAAAGTCCTTTTCATGCAATTGACCTCCTTGTGTATGGTACAAATGATATTTGATACTTAAAAATGTGTCACATCTGCAATACGACACTCTTTTTCCATTTTGTGTATAATATAATTATATTACATAATTATGAATACTTCAATTATTTTGACCTGACTTTTACGAAATGGACAGGGTATTTTTGCTATAATATGGTAAATTAATTAATAAATATTTAAATAAGTATACGTGTCCGGCTGCACGTTCAATATTGTCGAATGGAATGAAGAAAAAACTCTTTCCGATCATAAAGGTATTTTAGCAGAACTTATATGGTGACCGTAATTTTTTAAAATTTTCCGATAAATCGGTAAATATTATAGATAATAAAAACAGCAAAGCGCTGTCATGCTGCGTTATTAAAAAAATTTTCAGATAAGTGTAAGATTATGCAGTTATACTGCGACTTATATATATGAAACGTTTCAATGAAAGGACTGAACATATGACGGACAATGAATTGCTCCGGCTTTTGAAAAACGATCCGCAAAACGGCTTGGCAGCAGTTGTTGAGCAGTATAATGCATATGTGATGAAAATTGCGTTTTTGCGTCTGAATGACGTTTGTACAAATGAAGATATCGAAGAAATTGTCAGTGATATTTTTTTAAAATTCTTTCAATTCGGCTGCAAAAATAATTTTGATATTTCGTCCGTAAAAGCAGTGCTGTCGGTAATTTCAGCAAGGCACTGCATAGATGTTTTCCGAAAGAAAATGCAGGAAATAAGATCTGTTCCAATTGATGATATCCCCAATGAAATAGGTGTATTTGAAACATATCCTTCGGACAGCATAATTGCAGATATTCTGAAAAAATTAAATGATACCGACCGTAAAATTATCATACGCAGGTATTTTTTCGGGCAAAAAAGCAAGGAGATAGCAAAAGATCTGGATATGAAGCCGTCCGCAGTTGACACCCGCATCTCGAGGGCGCTTGTCAGACTCAGAAAAATCATGAAGGAGGATCACCGATGAACAAAGCTGAAAATATGGGAACTGAATTTGAAAATTTACCGTATATGCTTACGCCGGATGATTCGGAAATAATCAATGATGCATTTCCGGAAAAAATCAAAAAATTCTCTGTTCCTGCCGGCTCGGAAGATCGTATCCTCCGCAGTGTAATGAGAAAGGCAGGATATGAAATGAACGAACCTATCAACAACAAACGAACGATAAAAAAATTAAGCAGACCTGTTATTTTTGCAGTCGCTGCGGCTGTTATACTGACGGCTGCAATATCGGCAGCAGCATACGGTCTGCGGAAGTCCAAAGAAGAAAATATTGAAGATTATCTCGGAACGGAAGCCGTCAGAATACTTGCGGATAACAACATTGATAATGCACAGTCAGCGGAAAATCCCCATTTCAGGATTTATCTTGACACTCTTATTTCCGACGGGAATTATGCAGAAATGGTTTTTGCCTGTGAAGCACTCGATGATGAAGCAGATCAATATTTAGTAAATGACGGGTATTCGTGGTGTTTTCCCGAACCGGTATTTTGCTATGCCGATACGGGAGATCCGATACCTACATCAGGTTCACAAATGCAAGCAAGACTTATGAATGATGATGATCCTTATATGTATTACACATATAAATTGCCGCTATATTTCATTGATAAAACACGTGAAATAAAAATTTCGTTTGATACAATATATGACAAGGAATTTAATGAGATGGATCACAATCTTGCAGACGATACTGAAATGACGGTGAATTTTAGCCCGAATGTAAAGAGGAAAATTTTTGTTGATGAAAACGGTACGGAATTTGTCCTTTCACCTCTCGGATTCAGTACATTTGCTCCCATGGATAAATTAGAATATCTTTTAAATGAAAAGCGCACATACGAATATGTAGCTTTGATCGGCAGTGACGGTACTGAATATCCTAAGGACCGTCTCGGATTCGGTTTATGTTTTCCATCAAGTCCGGAATTAGAAAAAGAATATTTAGATCAGTTCGGCATTAACGGTCCTTACGATATAGGACAATATCAAATTAGTTTTGGTGATCTGTTTGACGTTGAAAATTATATAGGAATAAAGATCGACGATAATTACATTATGGAAAAAACAGAATGATCTACGAATTTAAAAAGCTGTGCGGAAAATTTCCGTACAGCTTTTTTTTGCAAAAATTATTTCATTGTCACCAAGGAATTACCGTTCCTACAATATCCTGCAAATTATTAAGGTTATTTTCGGAAACGTAATTTTCCAGTCCCTCAATAATTTTAACCGGAGCAAACGGATCGGAAAACAGCGCTGCGCCTATCTGGACTACCTGCGCTCCTGCCATCATCATTTCAACAACATCCTGCCAACGTGAAATTCCGCCCATTCCGCAAACGGGGATCTTTACCGCATTTGCCACCTGCCAAACCATTCTTACCGCAACGGGAAAAACAGCAGGTCCTGACAATCCTCCAACATTGTTGTGAAGTATAGGACGGCGCGTTTTGATATCAATTTTCATTCCCAGAAGCGTATTTATCAGTGAAACGGCGTCTGCGCCCTCCGCTTCAACTGCTTTTGCAATTTCCGCAATATTTGTAACATTCGGGGAAAGCTTCATCATAACAGGCTTTTTGGTGACGGACTTTACAATTTTCGTAATGGATGCCGCACCCTCGCAGGTGACCCCGAAAGCCGCTCCTCCTGCCTTGACGTTCGGGCAGGAAATGTTTACTTCTATCATGTCAACATTGGTGTTTTCGAGTTTTTCAGCGATTTCGCGGTATTCGTCCGCAGTAGAGCCCGCAATATTTGCAATAATTACCGTGTCCTTGGTTTTCAGGTTGGGCAGTTCGATCTTTATAAAATGATCTATCCCCGGATTTTGCAGACCCACGCTGTTAAGCATACCGGACGGCGTTTCCGCGATCCTTGGAGGAAGATTGCCATTCCGCTTTGTACCTGTTGTGCCTTTTACGGAAATTCCTCCAAGGGTGGAAAGCGGATAAAAATTTTCATATTCCCTGCCGTAACCGAACGCTCCCGAAGCTGGGATAATTGGATTTTTAAAATTCACTCCGGCAAAATTGACCGAAAGTTTATCATTCATCAAAAAGCACCTCCTCTGCATTGAAAACAGGACCGTCCTTGCAGACATGAGCGTAATATTCGTCACCATTCCGGATAGTTCTGCAAGCGCAGACAAGGCACGCTCCCACGCCGCAGCCCATGCGCTCTTCAAGTGAGACCTGACATTTTATATTGTTTTCTTTTGCAATTTCGATCACCCTGCGAAGCATTACGTCCGGACCGCAGGCAAAAATAACGTCCGGCTTTTTCTGCTCAAGAACTTCTTTCAGTGCGTCGGTGACAAAACCTTTCTTTCCTGCCGAACCGTCGTCGGTGCAAAGGATAGTTTCCGCGCCTGTGGCTTTGAAATCTTCTTGAAGAATGACCGCCGCCGCGTTCCGAAAACCGCTTATTACAGTTCCCTTTTCGCCGAATTTTTCTGCTACCGCAAGCATGGGAGGCGTTCCTATCCCACCGCCGATAATTACCGCCGTTTCAAACTGATCCACCTTGAAGCCACGTCCGCCAAGAGGAGCAACAATGTCGATAAGTTCACCCTCAGCAAGCTGCGACATTTCTTTTGTACCCTCGCCGCGGACTTCAAAAACTATCCGCAGAGTGCCTTTTTCACGGTCGATAGAACATATTGAAATAGGTCTGCGGAGCGTAAATCCGTTTACTTTTACGTTTACAAACTGTCCCTCTTTTGCGATCTCCGCAATTTCGGGACAAAGTATGGTCATATCATAAATTTCCTTGGCAAGAGTTTTTTTGGAAAGTATGGGATATTTTCCCTGTGTGTATTTCATTGAAAGCCCTCCTGTTTTTGTTACCTACACAGATTTTGTATTTATTCTGCAACACTTCTATGTAAAAATACTTTTTATTTTTTAAATATTATAAATCTGGCTGCAGTAGCCACTGTTGCAAGTAACCCTAATGCACCAAAGGCAATGTTTTTAGCCTTATTATTTTTTTCGTTTCTACAACGTTTACACATACCATCTGTGTCATTTTTAGTTAATTTTTTCCCACATTTACATGTTTCAGCCATTTTGTACATCTCCTAATTCAATATTTTTACTGTAATTTAAAAAATTTAAATTATCTGACAGCTTAATTGAAAAATCATCAAGAATTTCATACATTTCTTTTGGTTTTTCTAACCACATATTATCTGATTTTTTATCATATGATTGCAGTTCTTCCATAAAGTCATCCTTTATAAAAATATCATTTATAAAATCTTTATAAACACAAATGCTTTCTAAAACTGCATTTTTTTCTTCAAGAAGCATATATCCTTGTGCAGAAACACTTGTTGAAACATTTATGTAATAAAAAGCTGTACGCATTTTATCCAAAATATCATCAATTTCTTTTGTATTATCTGTTACACTATCTTTTATCTTATCAATTATATTTTTAGGTTCAATTTGGTTTATAAAATTTTTCCTGTCAGTTTTTAATGTTTCCATTAACTGAAATCGTGCATTATTTGCGGTTGAAATTGCATTAACAATTAAATGACTTTTTAAAGTTTCATTTTTTGTAACTAAAGCCTCTTTTATTAATTGTATAGCACTGTTTACCAAGCCTATTCTATCGTTTCTTTGACCTTGTTCTATATTACCAATGTTATTATTCATTTCATCAAGCTTTGCATTTATCTTTGTCAATTGCTGATTTACAACAACATTATTTAAAGCTAAAGCCATATCGGGTGTTATATCTTTCACATTCAATTTCACTTGAGAAACCATTTTACCTTTTTTAAATACTTCTCCGCCAATAGTCACATCTTCAGTAGTATATAAACTTGGCATAAGTCCTGTGCCGTCTTTTAACTTGCCAAATTTAAGTTTTCCCTGTTCAAGCAATTGCTGTAATTCATTTGTTTTTGCCGAAGCATCAAATACTTGTTCCGGTTTGCTGCTTTTAAATAAATTTACAATTGCATTGGCATTTCCTACAACATCGAATAGACATTGTTCAGCTTTTTTTAAAGAATAATTACCACTAATAAAATCTTGATATTCAACAATTTGTGTTTCCATATCAATTTGTTTTAGCATCAACTGAAATTCATCATTTTCTTGGCTCACAAAAACACACCTCGCTTACAAATTTATTAAATAAATTACTCCATTTATAATTAATAATGTCAATATTTAATAAAATGGGAACGCAGGAAATACGTTCCCATTATTAAAGTTTATATTAAATTTCTGTAATATCCACCATTTCCATATCCGTGATCTTCTTGCCCATCATAAGAATGTCCGCAACGGCATTTGCCGTGTCGATAGCAGTCAGGCAGCAGATAGAACGTTCGACCGTTTTGCGGCGTATCTTAACGCTGTCAAATGCAGGGATACGTCCCTTTGCCGATGTGGAGATCACATAGTCTATCTTTCCGCTGTCAAGAAGCGTCATAACATTCGGTTTTTCTTCAGAAACACGGCGGACCACATTTGCCGCCACCATGTTTTTGTTGAGCAGCGAAGCCGTTCCGCTGGTGGCATAAATGTCAAAGCCGAGATGCTCGAATTTTTCCGCAACGTAAATTATTTCCTGCTTGTCGGTGTCGCGGACGGTGATAAGAACTCCCCCACCCTGCTTCTTTTCAAGATTGTAGCCTGCCGCCACAAGTCCTTTGTAAAGAGCGTCCTCAAAGCTGCGTGCGATCCCCAGACATTCGCCTGTAGACTTCATTTCAGGTCCGAGAGCGGTATCAACGTCATGGAGCTTTTCAAAGCTGAACACCGGAACTTTTACCGCAATGAAATCTGCTTCCTTGTAAAGTCCGCTGGTGTAGCCCTGTTCTTTCAGGCTTTCGCCAAGCATAATTTTTGTTGCGATATCCACCATGGGAACGCCCGTTACCTTGGAAATATACGGAACTGTTCTGGAAGAACGGGGATTTACCTCGATAACGTAAACCTCGTCGTTATAAACAACATACTGGATATTTACCAGACCGATAACGTGCAGTTCCATTGCAAGACGTCTTGTATATTCGATAATTGTTTCACGAATTTTTTTGGTAAGCGTCAGCGCAGGATATACGGATATCGAGTCTCCCGAATGTATTCCGGCGCGTTCGATATGCTCCATAATTCCCGGGATAACGTAGTCCACGCCGTCACAGATAGCGTCAACTTCAACTTCCTTGCCCATCATGTATTTATCTATCAGTACAGGATTTTCCAGACCGCCGCGCATGATGATCTCCATATATTCGATAATATCCTGATCCGAATGGGCAATTATCATATTCTGACCGCCAAGAACGTATGACGGGCGCATAAGAACAGGATAGCCCAGATCCTCCGCGGCTTTCAGCGCTTCCTCGGTGTTCATTACCGTGTGACCGGCAGGACGGGGTATGCCGCACTTGTTAAGAAGTTCATCAAAACGTTCCCTGTCCTCGGCGGCGTCAATGCTGTCCGCAGACGTTCCCAGAATGTTCACGCCCATTTCGGAAAGATGCTTTGTAAGTTTTATGGCTGTCTGTCCGCCGAACTGGACTACAACGCCGTAAGGCTGTTCCGTTTCGATTATAGCTTCAACATCTTCTTTTGTAAGCGGATCAAAATACAGTCTGTCGCCTGTGTCAAAGTCGGTGGAAACGGTCTCCGGGTTGTTGTTGCAGATGACCGCTTCATAGCCCATTTCTTTCAAAGCCCATACGCAGTGTACCGAACAGTAGTCGAACTCAATTCCCTGACCTATGCGGATAGGACCGGAACCGAAAACAATGACTTTTTTCTTTCCCTTGTCGGTGCGTTCGATAAACTGCTTTGCTTCGTTTTCTTCGTCAAATGTGGAGTAGAAGTAGGGAGTTTCCGCCTTGAACTCACCCGCGCAGGTATCTACCATTTTGAATACCGCTCTTCTGCGCTTGGGGCATTTCTGTCCGCTGAGACGTTCGATAGTGCTGTCAAGGAAACCGTATCTCTTGGCAAGGTCGTATTTTTGCTCGGTAAGTTCGCCCTCTGCAAGAAGTTTTTCCAGTTCCGCAAGATTTTTCAGCTTGTCAATGAACCAGCAGTCAATTTTTGTAATATCGTGTATAGTCTCTGTGGAAATTCCACGTTTAAGCGCTTCAAACACCGCAAAGGCGCGCTCGTCGTCCACAGAATAAAGCTGATTGCGGACTTCGTCGTCCGTAAGCCGTGCAAACTTTTTCAGGTCAAGAGTGTCCATGCCCAGCTCAATTGAGCGGACGGCTTTCATCATAGCCTGCTCAAAGGAAGTGCCTATCGCCATTACTTCGCCCGTTGCCATCATCTGCGTGCCGAGAGTACGCTTTGCGTAAACAAATTTATCGAACGCCCATTTCGGGAATTTTACAACAACATAGTCAAGGGCAGGCTCAAAGCAAGCGTATGTCTTGCCGGTCACCTGATTGATTATCTCGTCCAGAGTGTAGCCTATGGCAATTCTTGTTGCTACCTTTGCGATAGGATAGCCCGTTGCCTTTGACGCCAGCGCGGAAGAACGTGAAACTCTCGGATTTACCTCAATTACCGCATATTCAAAACTTGTAGGGTGAAGCGCGAACTGACAGTTGCAGCCGCCCTCGACTTTAAGTTCGGAAATGATATTCAGCGCCGCAGTACGGAGCATCTGGTATTCTTTATCGGTAAGAGTTACCGCAGGAGCGATAACGATCGAGTCGCCTGTATGTACACCCACCGGGTCAAAGTTTTCCATTGAGCAGACGGTGATAACGTTTCCCTTTCTGTCGCGGATAACTTCAAACTCTATCTCTTTCCAGCCGCTTATGCATTTTTCGATAAGCACCTGCGTTATGGGAGAAAGCCTCAAGCCGTTTGTGGCAATATCACGGAGCTCCTCCTCGTTGTAAGCGATACCGCCGCCTGTTCCGCCAAGGGTGAATGCGGGACGTACAATAACAGGATAGCTTATTACCTCCGCAAATTCCACCGCGTCGTCAACAGTCTCAACAACTTTTGACGGGATACACGGCTCGCCTATCTTTTCCATTGTGTCCTTGAAAGCCTGTCTGTCCTCGGCTTTGTGGATAGTTTCCGGATCTGCGCCAAGCAGCTTTACGCCGTGTTCGTCAAGAAAGCCGCATTCCGCAAGCTGCATTGAAAGGGTCAGACCCGTTTGTCCTCCAAGAGTGGACAGAACGCTGTCCGGCTTTTCTATCTCTATGATCTTCTTTACCACATCAAGGGTCAGCGGTTCGATATATACCTTGTCCGCCATAGCCTTGTCGGTCATAATTGTTGCGGGGTTGGAGTTGATAAGAACAACTTCCAGTCCTTCCTGTTTAAGAGCGCGGCAAGCCTGCGTTCCGGCATAGTCGAACTCGGCTGCTTGTCCGATTATAATAGGTCCCGAACCGATAACGAGGACTTTTTTAATATCATTTCTTAACGGCATTTTATTTGTCCTCCTTGTTTTTCTTTATCATATCTATAAATTCATCAAAAAGATAAGCTGTATCCTGAGGACCTCCGCAGGCTTCCGGGTGGAACTGCACCGTAAAGCAGGGGAAGTTCTTGTACCTTACGCCCTCGCAGGTCTGATCGTTTGCGTTCTTGTGGGAAACCTCACCCACTTCCGGGGAAATGCTTTCGCTTATTACCGCGTAGCCGTGGTTCTGTGAGGTAACAAACGTTTTGTCAAGGGCAATATCGTCCACCGGCTGATTTGCTCCGCGGTGACCGTATTTCAGCTTTTCCGTCCGTGCGCCGTTGGCAAGCGCCATAAGCTGATGCCCCAGACAAATTCCAAATGTGGGTATCCCCAGTTTGTTTATTTCCCTAAGATTTGCAATGACCTCGGTATTTTCCGTGGGGTCGCCCGGACCGTTTGAAAGCATTATCCCGTCCGGAGCAAGTTCCTTTATCTGTTCAGCAGTCGTTCCGGCAGGAACTACCGTAACATTGCAGCCGCGCTTTACAAGCTCGCGGCGGATATTGAATTTATATCCGAAGTCAAAAAGCACAACGTCATATTTGGGATCTTCCGCCTTGAAAACTTTATTTTCCTTTGTTGTGACCGACTTTACGGCATTTACTATTTTAAAATCCTTTATTTTTTGCAGGAACTCTTCTTTCTTTTCGTAAACATTTTCCGTGGTGATAACGCCGTTCATAACACCGTGTTCGCGGATAATTCTTGTAAGGCAGCGTGTATCAATGGAATGTATGCCTATGATATTGTGTTTTTTAAGAAATTCGTCCACATTTCCCTCACAGCGGAAGTTTGACGGCGCATTGCACCATTCCCGTACAACATAGCCGCTCACCACCGAACCTGCCGATTCGTAATCGGTATCATTTACACCGTAATTTCCTATAAGCGGAAACGTCTGTGTAACTATCTGACCGTAATAGCTTGGGTCGGACAGTGTTTCTTCATAGCCTGTCATACCTGTTGCAAAAACTATTTCGCCGAAAGAAGTTCCTTTTGCGCCGAAAGAATATCCCTCAAAGATCTTTCCGTCGGCAAGCATAAGATACGCCTTATCGCCCAGATTGAATAAAGACATTTTACAGACCGCCTTTCAAATTATTTGTTAAGTCCTGTAACAAAATTTGTAATATCTTCTCTCATGCGTATGCATTCACGCCTTGCTGCGCCCGCAAAATCTTCCGGCGGACAGTTTGCTTCTTTCTGATAAGCGCACATTACCGCTCTTGATGAATTTACTATAGCGCCCAGACCGTTCTTGTCAAAACCTTTTGCAACGCCTTCCGCGCCGCCGCCCTGCGCTCCGTAGCCGGGAACGAGGAAGAAAGTGTGGGGAAGTTTTTCACGCATTTCCGCAAGCTGTTCCGGATATGTAGCGCCCACTACCGCGCCCACTGCGGAGTAGCCGTATTTTCCTATTGAATCCGCTCCCCATTGTTCGCACATATTTCCCATAGTCTCATAGACTGTTTTGCCGTCGTCAAGAACTCTGTCCTGAAGTTCTCCGGAGGATTTATTTGAAGTCTTTACAAGCACGAAAATACCCTTGTCGTTCTTTTTGCAAATATCGGTAAGAGGAGTTATCCCGTCTGTTCCAAGGTAGCCGTTTACCGTCAGAGCGTCCGCGCCGAAGCCCTCAAGCTGAAAGCCGTCCACTTCCGTTTTGCCCAGATATGCTTTTGAATAGGCTTCCATGGTCGCGCCTATGTCGTTCCGCTTGCCGTCAACAATTACGAACATTCCCTTTTCCTGTGCGTATTCAATGGTCTTGTGCAGAGTTTTAACGCCCTGCCAGCCGTACATTTCATAATAAGCCGCCTGTGGTTTTACCGCAGGAACAATATCGCAAACCGCGTCTATGATAGCTTTGTTGAATTTCCATATAGCGTTTGCCGCGCCTTTAAGTTCGTTCCCCTTTTCCTCAAACGATCTTTTTCTGATAAATTCGGGAACATAGTCCAGCTTGGGGTCAAGTCCCACAACGGTGGGGTTCCCCGTTTCGATTATCCTTGCGATAAGTCTGTCAAATGACATTTTCACCACTCCTTAAATTTATATAAATTCTCATTTTAACTTTTTTGAAAGATAAGTTCGTCACGATGTTTCAGCCGCATTTCAAATTTATCCGCCGAAACGCCGGTCCAGCCTTGGGCTATTTCTCCGGCAACGATCGCGCCGATGTCATTTTCTTCAAGATCTCTTATAAGGATATCGTTATCCTTGTAATATATCATACCTGATAACTCCTCCGGTAATGGTCATAACGTTCTTTCCCCTGAAAGTTTCACCTTTGAAAACTGTGTTTTTAGACTTTGAATGAAGTTCTTCGGGAATTACTGTCCATTCCTTTTCAAGATCAACAACGGCAATATCCGCCTTTGCGCCTTTTTCAAGCCTTGGTTCGGGAAGTCCCAGAAGTCTCCGCGGATCTACCGCCATAAGTTCAACTATCCTGTTAAGAGAGAGCTTTCCCGTATGGTAAAGCGCCGTCAGAGTTGCCGCAAGGGAAGTTTCCAATCCCACAACACCGTTGGGAGCTTTCAGGAAATCCGCTTTTTCGCTTGCCGCGTGAGGG
>CANQZR010000061.1 GCA_947628405.1 uncultured Clostridia bacterium | reverse complement strand
AGAGCGTTCCCCTTGGCACTAACGATTACTATAGTTTAAGTCTTGCCAAACAGCCCAGTGAGCTGTTTGGCAACATAGATAAATAAATTTGGGCTTCCCCACAAATTATCATTTATCTCAACTCTCAACTCTTAACTCTCAACACTTATTCCGATTTGTTTAAACAAATACCGCATTAAAACCATAAGTATATATTGTATAAATATTTCCTTGTCGTAATAATATATTGTCAAATTGCATAAAAAATTTGCTGAAATTTCTTTATATATTTTCATTGGCAAATTTATTCAAAGGTTGCAATTTGCAGTGGATTGGTGTATAATATCATTAAAGTGGTGAAAGTAATCAGGTTTGAGGTGAAAAGTGGTGATTTTCCACATCACTTTCCACACCGTGTGGAAAACTTGCCGGCGAGTATCAGGAAAATATTCCCGAATGTAGGCAGGATCACGGCTTGATACGTTCTTAACATATCAAAAAACCGAAAGGAAGTGATAAAGCATGGCCGGCTGTACCCTTATGGGAACATTTGAACATACCATAGACGCCAAGGGACGTATGGCTTTTCCCAATAAGCTGCGTGAAAAGCTGGGCGTCAGCTTTATCGTTACTATCGGTCTGGACAACTGTCTGTATGTTTACTCAAACGACGAATGGGAAAAATTCACCGAAAAATTGCAGACTCTTACCGGTTCAAAAGCCAAGGCGGCAAAAATGCTGATAGTAAATGCTACCGAAGTGGAACCGGATAGTCAGGGACGTATACTCGTCCCGAAAAATCTGCGCGAATATGCGCGCCTTGACCATGACGTCACCGTGCTCGGAGTGATAAACCGCGCCGAGATATGGGACAGCGCACGGTTCAAGGATTACAGCGGACAGATAACGGGTGATATGCTGTCCGAAGCATTGGAAGATCTCGCTTTCTGATATTGAAAGGGAAATATGGATAAAATAAATTCATCGGGGTTTTCCCATATCCCGGTGCTTCTTGAAGAAACTATACAGGGATTGGATATAAAGCCCGACGGAATATATATAGACGGCACCTGCGGCGGCGGAGGACATTCCGAACAGATAGCAAAAAGGCTTTCATCGGGCAGGCTGCTCGGAATAGACAGAGATCCGGACGCGGTAAAAGCGGCTTCCGCAAGACTTGCAGGATATAACGCAAAGGTCGTATGCGGAAATTATTCGGATATAAAGGAAATAGCAGCTTCAGAAAATGTAAATTCCGCAGACGGAATACTGCTCGATCTGGGCGTGTCGTCCTATCAGCTGGATACGGCGGAAAGGGGCTTTTCCTACCGTCTTGACGCTCCGCTTGATATGAGAATGTCAAAGGAGGGCAGTACGGCTGCCGATCTGGTAAATGAACTGTCCGAGGAGGAGCTCAGCCGCATACTCTTTGAATACGGTGAAGAAAAATTCAGCAGAAGGATCGCTTCCGAAATAGTTAAGCAAAGAGGTATCCGTCCTATAAAAACCACCGGAGAACTTGCGGAAATAGTAGGGCGCTCCGTTCCGGCAAAGTTCAAAAGAGAAAAAAATCCCTGCAAGAAAACCTTTCAGGCATTGAGAATAGCGGTGAACTGCGAGTTCGATCATCTCAGTGAAGGATTGGACAGAGCATTTGAGCTGCTGAAAACCGGCGGAAGACTGTGTGTGATAACGTTCCATTCGCTGGAGGACAGGATAGTAAAGCAAAGGTTTGCTTCATTCTGCAAGGGCTGCATATGCCCTCCGGATTTTCCCCAGTGCGTTTGCGGAAGAACGCCGCAGGGACGGCTGGTAAACAGAAAGCCGACAGAACCGTCCGAAAAGGAACTGGAGGAAAACATCAGAAGCAGAAGCGCCAAATTAAGGATAATAGAAAAAATAGTGTAGAAAAAACAGGAATAACAAAAGAAAGGAACGGCATACGGAATGAGTAAAAATAATCTTGCCTATGATCTTTCCAAGTATGAAGACGCGGAGCCGCGCAAAGCGCCGAAGATAAATCTTCGCAGGGCGCGTCCGGAAAGCGCCGGCTCGGTGCCTAAGCTGATAGCGCTTACCGTTTCGGCAGGGCTGCTTATGGGTATGGTAATATACTGTAAGGTGGAAAACGCTGCCGTTCATACGGACATAACCAATATGACAAAAGAAGTAGAGATGCTTGCAAGCGAAAATGTGCGTATGCAGTCCGAGATAGAAGAAAAAACGGCTATCGGTTCAATAGAGGATTACGCCGAAAATATTCTCGGAATGCAGAAGTTGGATAAATCACAGATAGAATACCTTAGCATAACAAACGGAAGCGTTGTGGATATTCCCGAAAATGAGGACAATATTTTTGTACGGATAAAAAATACTTTCTATGATTTTCTGGAATATATACGCGGCTGACGAAATAGTATTACAACAGGGCTGTACAATACAGCCCGAATTGTGTTTCATAAGAGATGTTTAATTTTTTGAAAGGAGTCTGAACCTTGTCCTATCAGCCTACCCAGAAGATGAGAGCCAAGCTGAACATATTTGTTTTCCCGGTATTGTTTGCGTTCGCTTGCTTTATAATAGTCAATCTTTTCAAGACATCTATAACCGATAATCTTAAATATCAGACCCTTGCCAATGAAAATCAGTTCGGAAGCACTATCGTAAAGGCAAACAGAGGAAGTATCTATGACGCCAACGGAAAGATACTTGCCCAGTCCGCAACGGTTTATTCAATAATTGTCAATCCTCACAGGGTATACGAACAGCAGCAGAAAGAAAAAAAAGATGATGACAAGGAAGAAAACACCGTAACTGCCGTTCCCGAGTCGGAAAGAATGATAGACGCGGCAGCGACCATACTAAGCGAAGAACTTGGCGGCGTTTCCTATGACGACGCAGTAAAAAAACTCACTGAAAATGCCGAGAACAGTCAGTGGGCGTGCGTTGCAAAATCCATTGAAAAACCTGTGGCGGACAAGATAATATCCCGTGCGAAAGAAGAAGATCTGGGCGACCTTATAACTACGGATCTTGATACAAAAAGATATTATCCCCAAGCCGAGCTTGCCGCTGCGGTAATAGGCTTTACAAATTATGACGGCGACGGAGTTTACGGTCTGGAATCGTACTATAACGATTATCTCAAAGGCGTGGACGGAAAGATAATTTCCGCTACTGACGCTCAGGGCAATGAAATGCCTTATAAAAACGACAAGATATATGAAGCTCAGGACGGAAATTCGCTTTATCTGACGCTGGATATGAATTTACAGTATTATGTGGAAAAATATCTTGAGCAGCAGGTGGAAGCGCATGATGTTCAGAACCGTGCCTGCGCGATAATGATGGAAGTTGATACCGGCGCTATACTTGCTATGGCAAGCACGCCGGGATTTGATCTGAATGACAGGAATTCAATATATTATCCCAATGATGAAGCAAAACTGGCTGGCATTACCGACGAGGAAGAATACAAGGAAATGTATGCTGCCCTGCGTGAACAGCAATGGAAAAACAAGGCTATAACAGAACTTTATTACCCCGGTTCGGTATTCAAGGTAATTACCGGTTCAGCGGCTCTGGAAGAAAAGGTAATATCCACAGAATCAACATTTGCCTGCAATCAGGGAATAGACGTTGCGGGAACTCTTATACACTGCTGGTCGAACTATTCCCACGGCACACAGGATTTCACAACGGCTATGACAAATTCCTGCAACCCTGTGTTTATTCAGATAGGACTTCTTCTGGGAAAAGAAAAATTTTCCGATTATTTCAAGGCTTACGGTCTTACCGAACCCACGGGGATAGATCTTCCCGGTGAGGCAACGAGCATTTACGTTGATACAAGGGATTACGGTCCGGTAGAACTGGCGTCCAGCTCTTTCGGTCAGACGAATAAGATCACTCCGTTACAGATGATAACCGCTTACGCTGCCGTTGTAAACGGCGGATATCTTGTAACGCCTTACGTTGTAAGCAAGATAGTAGATCCGAACGGAAATGTTGTAAAAACTACCGAACCGTCTATAAAACGTCAGGTCATCTCAGAAGAAACTTCTGCGACGATGCGTAAAGTCCTTGAAGACGTAGTAAACACCAAGGGCGGTTCAAACGCGTATATCAAGGGATATTCCATAGGCGGCAAATCCGGAACTTCCCAGAAAATAGATAAATCAAACGAAACAGGAAATGAAAACCTTTATGTTTCTTCGTACTGTGCGTTTGCTCCGGCTGACGATCCGGAGATAATACTTCTTGTTATGGTGGACGAACCTACCGCACGGGATCAGAACGGTTCCCTTATGTATTACGGAAGTATAGTTGCCGTTCCTGCGGTAACGAACGTTCTTAAAGAGGCTCTGCCTTATCTGGGATATTATCCCGAATATACCGAAGAAGAGCTTGAAGCTCTGGGCGTAACGCTCCCGTCGGTAGAAGGCGAATCCATAGATATCGCCAGACAGACCCTTGAATCCCTTGATCTTCAGGTGACAGTTATAGGAGACGGCAGCAAGGTGACGGCTCAGGTACCTGCAAAGGGAAGCTCTATTCCGAGAAACGGAAAGGTAATACTTTATTCGGAAGAAGATTATGAAACTGAATACACTACTGTTCCCAATATCATAGGCTACGGCGTTTCTGATGTAAACGCCATACTTACCAATGCTGATCTTAACTTCAAAGTCGGCGACGGCGCGGCGAACCACACAGGCGCCGTGGCATACAGCCAGAACTACGCCGAGGGAAATATCGTTCCTGTGGGAACGATCATTGAAGTTACTTTTGTTGTAAAGGATCAAGGCTGATAAAAAACCGGTCAGGACACCTGCGATACGGTATCCGGGCAATGACCGCGCTTTTGTTCAGCGGCGCTTTAATTTTCCGAAAGGGTTGATCATTCAATGAGACTTGACGAGCTTCTTGAAGAAGCCGAAAAGGCAATGCCGATAAATTCAAATATATCAGATACCGGAGTCTGCGTTGCCGGAGTTACCGATAATACCGGTGATGTCAAAGAAGGATATATATTCGTCTGCATAAAAGGCGCAGCCTTTGACGGACATGATGCGGCGGAGGAAATGCTTGAAAAAGGCGCGCTCTGCATTGTTGCCGATCATGATATCGGCTGTGAAAGGCAGATAATAGTAAGCGACACAAGGATTTTTTACGGACATCTCTGCGCGATATGGTTCAACCACCCGGAACGCCGCATGAAGCTGATAGGCGTTACCGGAACTAACGGAAAAACCACCCTTGCTACAATGCTTAAAGATATGCTTGCGGAAAAGGGGCACAAGGTAGGTTTTATCGGAACGACAGGAGCGCTTATAAACGGAGTTCCTGCCGAAACGGACGGTTCTACGCCCACCACGCCCCGTGTGTATGAGCTTTACAAGCTGTTCTATGAAATGGCTAAAAGCGGCTGTGACTGTGTTGTAATGGAGGTATCCTCCTTTGCGCTGGCGCAGAACCGCATAGGTCCCGCTGTGTTCAGAACGGCGATATTTACCAATCTTACGCAGGATCATCTGGATTATCATGTAACAATGGAGAATTATTATCAGGCGAAAAAGCTGCTTTTTACTGAGCACTGCGAAACTGCCGTAATAAATATCGACGATGAATACGGAATGAGGCTCTACAATGAGCTTGAAAATACCGACATAAAACGGGTGTCCTGTTCAGTAAAGGGCAAGGCTGCCGATCTTACCGCATGCCCGGCAAAATTTTCGGGCGGCGCTACAAAATTCCGTGTTGAGGCAGGAGAAAGCAGCTATGACTTCAGCCTGAATATGATAGGTTCTTACAACGTTTCAAACGCTCTTGAAGCTGCCGCGGCAGGGATCATACTAAATCTCGGAATGGATCATATCATTTCGTCCATAGGATCGTTCAGTGGCGTAAAAGGAAGATGCGAGTTCATTCCCACCGGCAGGGATTTCATGGTGATATGCGATTATGCCCATTCTCCTGACGCACTGGAAAATATGCTTCCCAATATCAAGGAAAACTGTGAGGGACGGCTGATATGCCTTTTCGGCTGCGGAGGAGACAGGGACAAGGCTAAGCGTCCGCTTATGGCAAAGGCTGCGGAAAAGTATGCCGATATACTTGTAATAACTTCCGATAATCCGAGGAACGAAGATCCCGATATGATAATAGATGAGATAATGAGCGGATTTTCTTTCACAAAGCCGTATATCCGTGTGACCGACCGCAGGGAAGCCATAAAAAAAGCGATCGCGATAGCAAAAAAAGACGATATAATCGTTCTTGCAGGAAAGGGTCATGAGGATTATCAGATACTTGCCGGAGGAGTGCACATACACTTTGACGAACGGGAAATAGTTGCGGAAATACTTGATAAATATGCTGAGATCGCATTTGATCCCAATATCCGCGAATATGTTACGGTGAACGAGATAATAGAAGCCGTGGGCGGAAGACCAAACTGTATAGATGACACCGGACGAAGTATCGCCATGACGAGCATTTTCTCCGATTCAAGAAAGATAATAAAGGACGGCGTTTTCTTTGCTATAAAGGGCGAAAAATTCGACGGCAGCGATTTTGCGGCAGCCGCCGTAGAACAAGGCGCTGCGTTTGCCGTGACCGACAGAGCGGAGGAGGGCGTTCCGAGCATTGTGGTAGATGATACGCGCAAGGCTTTGCTTGATCTTGCCGCTTATTTCAGAATGAAATTCAGTCCTGTGGTAGTGGGTCTGACCGGAAGCGTAGGAAAGACTACTACCAAGGAAATGACCGCTCTTGCGCTTTCGGGCAGGTACAGGGTATATAAAACGGAACATAATCACAATAATGAAATAGGTCTGCCGTTCACTCTTTTCGGAATGAACAGAAGCTGCGAAGCGGCAGTTATCGAAATGGGAATGTCCGATTTCGGCGAGATAGAAAGGCTTTCAAAAACGACCCGTCCTACCGCGTGCCTTATAACGAATATCGGTTCGGCTCACATGGAAAAGCTCGGTTCGCAGGAGGGCATACTTAAAGCCAAGCTGGAGATACTTGAGGGCGCGGACGGTGACGCTCCGCTGTTCATAAATGGAGACGACGTTCTGCTTGCTCCGTTAAAAGAGCGTTATTCAGGAACACGTCCTGTTATAACATACGGCATAGAAAATAAAAACGTTGATTTCCGTGCAGAGGATATATCGCTCAGCGATGGGAAAATATCTTTCGGCGTTGAGCATGGCGGCGATCGGATATGCAATGTCACGCTTTTCTGCATAGGAAGGCATAATATATACAACGCTCTTGCTGCCGTAAGCGTGGCTGTGAGCATGGGCTGCGATCCCGAAGCAGCGGCTGAAGCGCTTATGAGATATCAGCCTGATAAACTGCGCCAGCACGTTCAGAAAATGGGCGGACAGGTGGTCATCTCCGACTGTTACAATGCTTCTCCGTCGTCTATGAAAGCGGCAATAGACGCTTTGTGCGACGTTGAGCCAAAAGGCTCCGGCAGACGGGTAGCAGTCCTTGGGGATATGCTGGAGCTGGGAGAAAAAAGTCCGGAGCTTCACGAAGAAATAGGCGAATACCTTGTTTCAAAGGGCGTAGACATACTTGTATGCTACGGAAAACTGGCAAGATATATTGCGGGGCGCGCCGATGAACTGGGTCTGCACGCAGGCTGTTCCGGCGATAAGGATATGGTCATAAAGGCTTTAAAGCAAAAGCTTATGCCTGATGATGTGGTGCTTTTCAAGGCAAGCAGAGGCATGCACATGGAAGAAATAATTTCCGGTCTGTATAAAGACGATAACAAATAAATTTTAAAGGGAGATAATTTATGCCGTTCTGGGTAAATACCGCCGTTGCGCTGATATCTTTCGGAGTATCTGCGGCAACGGGAATATTCCTGATACCGCTGCTTAAAAAGATACATTTCGGTCAGACTATATATGAAAAAGGTCCTGCATGGCACAAAAGCAAGCAGGGAACTCCCATAATGGGAGGATTTATGTTCATTATCGGTTCGGCTGCCGCAATTGCGGCAGGATACGCTTTGTACCGTTTCCGTCATGCGGATATGGCAGCAGTGCCGGACAATTCCGGATTGTACAGGCTTCTGGCAGGATACGGTTTTGCGCTGCTGAATGCCGGGATAGGATTTATCGACGATTATATCAAGGCGGTAAAAAAACAGAATCTCGGACTTAAAGCAAAGCAGAAAATGATAATGCAGTTTATTTTCAGCTGTGCGTTCCTGTATGTTCTTTATCTGCTGGGAGATCATTCAACGGAGATAACGTTCCCGTTTTTCGGAAATGTTGACTTCGGATTTTTCTATTACCCGATAATGGTGCTGTATCTTATCTTCCTGACTAACGCGGTAAATCTTACCGACGGTATAGACGGACTGTGCGGCTCGGTAACGGTGATATCGGGTCTTTCGTTCGTAATGCTTTGCGCGGCCATGGGCGAATGGGAATATTCGATTTATTCAATGGCGCTTGCAGGAGGCTGTCTGGGATTCCTGATATGGAATCTTCACCCGGCAAAGGTATTTATGGGAGATACGGGATCAATGTTCCTTGGCGGCTCGATATGCGCAATAGGCTTTGCGCTGCATGAACATCTGCTGCTGGCGCTTATAGCGATAGTTTATGTTCTGGACGCACTGTCGGTAGTTGTACAGGTGACTTATTTCAAGATAACCAAAGGGAAGCGGCTGTTCAAGATGTCTCCCGTACATCATCATTTTGAACTATGCGGATTTTCCGAATACAAGATAGTGATAATGTTTTCCTCGGTCGCACTTATAGCAGGAATAGCTGCAAATCTGATATATAACATATTCAGGTGATATCAAGTCAAAGAATTTTAAAGAAAGGCGGATCCGTATGCAGAATGCGGCAAGAGCTGTCCCCGACGACAGAAAAAGAAAACAGATAACTGCAAGCAGCAGCGCTTCAAAAGGATATAAGGAAAAATATGCTGTCGGTCCGATGGATTTTCCGTTTTTTCTGATAGTCATGATACTTCTGGTAATGGGGATAATCATGATGTTTTCGGCAGGTTATGCGTGGGCTATAGCCGAGGGCGGAACGGGAACGGACTATGTGCGTTCACAGCTCGGCATGGCTGTTATCGGTCTGGTGCTGATGTTTGTGGTGGCGTGCGTGGATTATCATATCCTCAGAAAACCGATAATTGCTTACGGATTTTATGTAATGTGTATTATCCTGCTCGTCCTGTGCAGATTCGGACCGTTTGTAGATCCGCACAACGGTTCGTACCGCTGGATAAAATTCCCCAGAGTGCCTTCGTTCCAGCCGTCAGAGCTTATGAAGCTGGCGATAATACTGCTTTTTGCATACCTTATCTCGGTAAACTATTCAAAGATGAAACAGTTCAGATACGGAGTAGTGCCGTTCCTGCTGTTCCTTGGCGTGGTAATTGCGCTTATGATGATACAGCCGCACCTTTCGGGAACTATCATAATATGCGCTATCGGCATAATAATGATGTTCGTCGGAGGAACAAAGTTCAGGCACCTGCTCATACTGGCTTTGCTTGGTATAGCAGTTCTGGGAATAGCGGTCTTTATCCTGGTAGAGGTAAAGGATTTCAGCTATTTTGAAAAACGTTTCATTTCATGGACGGATCCTTTCAATGAAGAAGCTGCAAATGATACATGGCAGACAAGGAACAGCCTGATAGCGATAGGTTCGGGAGGACTGTTCGGGCTGGGACTGGGAAATTCAAGGCAGAAGTTCCTGTATCTTCCCGAAGCAAAGAACGACTTTGTTTTTGCGGTAGTGTGCGAGGAGCTTGGATTTATCGGCGCACTTATGGTAATAATCCTTTTTCTGGTGTTTATTATGAGAGGATTTTACATTGCTTCAAAAGCACCCGATAAATTCGGAATGATGCTGGTCGTGGGGCTTACCGTGCAGATAGGGCTTCAGGCGCTGCTGAATATTGCCGTTGTTACAAACACTATACCGAATACGGGAGTTTCGCTGCCGTTTTTCAGCTACGGCGGAACGGCTCTTATAATGCAGCTTGTGCAGATGGGCATAATACTGAACGTTTCACGGCAGTCGATAATCGAGACATAAAATAAATAACCGTATTCTGAAAGGAAAATTAATATGAGAGTCCTGCTTGCCGGCGGCGGAACGGGAGGACATATAAATCCCGCTCTTGCAATAGCTTCAATAATAAAAAAACATATTCCCGACGCGGAGTTCCTTTTTGCGGGAACGCCCAACGGAATGGAAGCAAGGCTTATCCCGGACGCCGGATATGATTTTGCGCCGATAAAGATAAGCGGTTTCCAACGAAAGATAACACCCAAGAATATCGCGCGCAACGCAAGAGCGGCGGCGTATCTTTCAATGTCAGGGATACGTTCAAAAAAGATAATAGACGATTTTAAGCCCGATATCGTTATCGGGACAGGCGGCTATGTAAGCTATCCGATACTTTCAAAAGCCGTACAGATGGGCATACCTACCGCAATACATGAACAGAACGCTTTTCCGGGGATAACGAACCGTCTGCTTGCAAAAAAGGTGGACGAGGTAATGCTGACGGTTGAAGAAGCTGCTCAGCATCTTGACACTTGCGTTAAATACACCGTTACCGGACTTCCGGTAAGGAACGGATTTGCTTCCGAAAGAATGAGCCGCAGAGAGGCAAAGCGCAAGCTCGGTCTGGACGATAAGATATGCGTTTTCAGCTTCGGCGGAAGCCTTGGAGCAGGTGAGATAAATCACTGCGCGGCTGTGCTTATGAAATGGGAAAAAGAAAACGGATTCCCTATAAATCATATCCACGGCTTCGGAAAAATGGGACATGATACCTTTTTGCCGGAGCTTGATAAACTTGGCATAGATCATGCCTCAAACCCGAATATTATCGTCAGGGAATATATAAATAATATGGACGTCTGCTCGGCTGCTGCCGATCTGATAATATGCCGCAGCGGCGCTTCGACCATATCCGAGCTTCAGGCTATGGGCAGAGCGTCGGTGCTGATACCTTCTCCGAACGTTACGGCAAATCATCAGTATCATAACGCAATGGTACTCGGAAGAGCCGGAGCTGCCGTTGTTATAGAAGAAAAGGATATTACCGATGAGCTGTTCCTTGAAAAGGTAACGGAACTTATACATGATCCGGAAAAGTTAGATGTTCTTGCCAGAAGAGCGGCGGAGACCTATGTAAAGGATACTCCCGACAGGATATATTCCGTTATAAAACGGTTAGTTCCGGACATAACGGATAAAAGCTGAGGTTGTGTCACAACAAAAGGCTGATTTTCATTTATAATTTTTTCAACGTACCGATAAATGATAATTTGTGGGGAAGCCCCCACGGGCTTTGTCACCCCCAAAGTAAGTTTAAATTAAACCGTTTAAATATG
>CANQZR010000060.1 GCA_947628405.1 uncultured Clostridia bacterium | reverse complement strand
TAAGCTGACCGCCCTCCTCATAGCCCACATATCCCGGAGGTGCGCCTATCAGGCGGCTGACGCTGTGCTTTTCCATATATTCGGTCATATCAATGCGGACGATATTGTGTTCATCATCAAAAAGCGACTGGGCAAGAGCCTTTGCAAGCTCTGTCTTTCCTACGCCGGTAGGTCCCATGAACAGGAACGAGCCTATAGGACGGTTAGGATCCTGTATACCCGCTCTTGAACGCAGGATAGCTTCGCTGACTTTCTGAACGGCTTCCTCCTGACCGATAACACGCTGATGAAGTATATTCTCCAGATTAAGCAGCTTTTCCCTTTCACCCTCCATGAGTTTTGAAACGGGTATGCCTGTCCACCTGCCGACTATACGGGCGATCTCCTCGTCGGTAACTTTATCGCGGAGAAGATTATCCGCTTTTTCTTTCTGCTTTTCGGCAGCGTCCTCGGCTTCTTCAAGTTCTTTTTTCAAAGCTGGCAGCTTGCCGTATTTCAGCTCGGCAGCCTTGTTCAGGTCGTAGGAACGCTCCGCCTCCGCAATATCTGCGTTGGTCTTTTCAATATCCTCACGGAGTTTCTGCAAACGGGAAATTGTGACCTTTTCGTTTTCCCACTGTGCTTTCATGCTGTCAAACTCGGAACGCATCTCCGCAAGTTCTTTCTGGACTTCCGCAAGTTCCTCGGCGGCAAGTTTTCCCTCTTCTTTTTTAAGAGCGGTCTCGGCGATCTCCTGCTGCATTATCTTCCGGGCAAGATCGTCCATTTCCGCAGGCATTGAATCCATTTCTGTGCGGATAAGGGCGCAGGCTTCGTCCACAAGGTCTATTGCCTTATCGGGAAGAAATCTGTCGGAAATATATCTGTTTGAAAGAACTGCCGCAGTGATAAGCGCTGAATCCTGTATCTTTACGCCGTGAAAGACTTCGTAACGCTCTTTAAGACCGCGGAGAATGGAAATAGTGTCCTCAACGGTAGGTTCATCAGCCATAACGGGCTGGAAACGTCTTTCAAGGGCAGGATCCTTTTCAATATATTTGCGGTACTCGTTTAAGGTCGTTGCGCCGATACAGTGAAGCTCTCCCCTTGCAAGCATAGGCTTGAGAAGATTGCCTGCGTCCATAGCGCCGTCGGTCTTTCCTGCGCCGACTATTGTGTGCAGCTCGTCTATGAAAAGGATTATCTGCCCCTCGGACTTCTTTACTTCGTTCAGTACGGCTTTGAGACGCTCCTCAAATTCTCCGCGGAATTTTGCGCCGGATATAAGGCTGCCCATATCAAGGCTGAACAGGCGGCGGTCTTTAAGATTATCCGGAACGTCTCCCCGGACTATACGAAGCGCAAGACCTTCAACTATAGCCGTTTTTCCTACGCCCGGTTCACCTATGATGACCGGGTTGTTCTTTGTTTTACGGGAAAGTATGCGGATAACGTTCCTTATCTCGGCGTCACGTCCGATAACCGGATCGAGCTTGTTCTGACGGGCAAGCTCCACCAGATCCTGACCGTATTTTTTCAGAACGTCATATGTTTCCTCAGGCGTGTCGCTCGTTACGCGCTGATTTCCCCTGACTTCTTTAAGCGCTTCAAGGAATCTGTTCCTGTCGGCTGAAAACGTTCCGAAGAGCTTTTTCAAGCGGTCGTTGGCAGTATCAAAAAGTGCAAGCATGATATGCTCTACCGAAACGAACTCGTCTTTCATGCTGTCGGCTATGTCTTCCGCCTTATTAAGACACTTGTCAACGCCCTGAGAAATGTATACGGTATTGGCTTCACGTCCGCTTCCGGTCACTTTCGGCAGCGAAGCGATCAGCTTTTCAGCCGAAGCGGTGAGCGACGCGGTATCCGTTCCCATTTTCGTGAAAAGCTGTGGGATAAGTCCGCTTTCTGCGGTCAGCAGCGCATGGAAAAGATGTTCCTGCTCCACGTTCATGTTCTGGTACTCAATGGCAGTGCTCTGGGCTTCATTAAGGGCTTCCATTGATTTTTTGGTAAGTTTCTGTGCATTCATAAACATTCCGCCTTTCTTTATATTTGCGAATTATGCGAATTAATAGGATATTTTATCATACTCTGAACGAATTTTGCTGAATTGCCGTAATTTTAGGGGAATAAGCCGGAATTTTTCCGAAATGTTCACATTGCGGCAGATATTGCGTTGTTATATAATAAAACTACAATATATTGAGTAAATCAACCGGAAAGGATCTGAATATCATGAAAATCATCAATACCGCAGAAACAGCAAGAGGAAAACTTATTTACACCCTTTACGCGGAAGATAACGGCAGCTCCGAAAGATACGGCATAAGCGTTCTTTCAAAGATATTCGGCGAGGTGGAATCCGCCTCGGTAAGCGATATCACATCCGATCCCACCTTTGCCGAAGAGCTTCTGTTTATCCTTGCGGATAATCTTGTTCTGCCGTCAACGCTTTCCGAAGTGGTCGAGGAATACCTGTCTTCACGGTATACCGTATGAATATCCGCTTTGCGCAACGGAAAATGCAGAGTAAATAATTCCTGCTTTGCCGTATCTTTGCTCTTGACAAACCGGAAAAAATGTAATATAATAAGTTACTGCCCAAGAAAAGGCAATGTATTCTCACTCAGCGGAAAAGGACGTTCGGTATGGATAAGACTTCTTTTAAAACAATCGCCGAAAACCGCAAGGCAAGGCACGAATATTTTATACTTGACAGCTATGAGGCGGGCATTGAACTTGTCGGCACGGAAGTCAAATCTATACGCCGCGGCGGTGTGAACCTCAAGGACAGCTGGTGTTCCATCGACGATGGTGAGCTGTGGGTCAAGGGTATGCACATTTCTCCGTATGACCACGGCAATATTTTCAACCGCGATCCTATGAGAGTCCGCAAGCTGCTGCTCCACAAAAAGCAGATAATGCAGCTTCTCGGAAAGGTGAAACAGGAGGGCTTGACGCTTATTCCTATTTCGTTATATTTCAAAGGCTCTATGGTGAAAATGCAGGTAGGTCTTTGCAAGGGCAAAAAGCTCCACGACAAGCGCGATGACATGGCAGAACGCGCCGCAAAGCGCGATATCGAGCGAGCCGTTAAGGAACGCAACAACCGTTAGATCTGTTTTCCGCCGTTTTATCCGGCGGCATCTATGGGGATGTAAAGGTTTCGACGGGGATCACGAAACATGATAAGCGAGCAGAGGAAGCGCCATTCTCTTTAAACGGCGACGTTTTAAAATTAGACGACAACAATAATTTTGAACTGGCAGCCGCTTAAGCGCTGCCCGTCCTGCCTTTGAGTACCGTGGCTTAGGCAAGGGCGTCGACTAACGGTGAACGTCACAGGAAAGTGCCTGCGTTTCTGTGATGTATTGCAGGCTACCGAACCTTTCAGGGTGTTTGTCCCCGGTAAGGCAAGGGAATGTCAATGACAAACTACGCTCGTAGAAATTCATGCGGAGAGGTTTTCGGACACGGGTTCGATTCCCGTCATCTCCACCAGCGAGGAGTCCTCGCCGCCATATCCTCTCTTATTTTTTAAGAGGGGATATGTTTTTGTGTATGGACAAAATTTTATAGAAGTAATTTCAAAAAATAAGGGAAGTTCCCACCTCCATATCCTCTCTTACTTTTTAAGAGGGGATATGTTTTTTGTACGGACAAGATTTTATGGAAGTAATTTCAAAAAATAAGGGAAGTCCTCGCCGCCATATCCTCTCTTATTTTTTAGGAGAGGATATGTTTTTTTGTACGGACAAGATTTTATGGAAGTAATTTCAAAAAATAAGGAAAGTCCTCGCCGCCATATCCTCTCTTGCCTTTTAAGAGGGGATATTTTTATCCTTTCAAGAAATAGTATAACTGTATATTATGAATTTTTAATATATATAATATTGCTAAAAAGTAAAAATTAGCACTCGCAAGTTGTGAGTGCTAATTTTTATTCTATCGTTATTTCAAATCTTCTGAGCACTTCTCCGCTGTCCTTTACGGAAACTACAACCTCCGCATTTCCTGCCGGAGCGGAAGCAAGAGATATGCTTGCACTGAAAAAACCGCTGTTCCGCACGTCTTCACAATCGGCAGATATGGTAAAATCGTCTCCGCAGTTCAGTGATACCGATAACGTTACCGTTCCTGCAGGCTTATCCGTTCCTGCCGTACAGGATACGATCAAAGTATCGCTGTTACTGAATACCGATGTATAAAATCCGTTTTCCGAAGTGCAGCCGTCGGCATACCAGCCGCTTCCGCCTTTATCGGCAGATCTTTTCCTTGCTGCGCTGTCAGAATAGTTGCCAAGCATTGAAAATATCGAATATGCCGAATCCGGATCGCTGCTTTCAAGCGATCTGCCCAGTTCATACCTGCACCGATAAAGCATAGCTCCGGAATTTTCATATGGAACAACATTCATGAACATAAGATACGCTTCGTAATATTTTCCGCTGTCAAACAGCTCGTTTCCATATTCATATGCGGCTTGTTCAAAAAGTTTTTCGGCGCCGCGGTAATTTCCCATATCATACAATCCTCTTACATTTGCCGCGTTTGCTCCGTTGTCCGAATAATCTCCGGCATATATCATGTAGTTACATTCACGCAGGAGCTGTTCCGAATCCCTGTTGTCTCCGAGTTTTTCAAAGCCTTTTACGGCATTTTCAAGATCGCCGTTCTGCATGGCATTTTTTGAACCTTCATAAAGATATTCCAACGCTTTTTCATGGGAATATTTTTCAGCCGCTTCCGCCGCAGCAAAAAAATCTCCGCTTTCCATAAGAAATTCGGCACGGGCTTTTGCGGTATCCTCGGCAAGTTCGGGCTTGCCTGCCATATAATAAGCGGATATGGCGGAATCAAAATCTCCTGCCGCGGCATAATTTTCTGCCGAGTGTACAAGACATTCAGATGCAAGCTCGTCCGAATCGGCATATCCGTCAAGCGCGGCAAATGCTTTTGCCGCTTGCTCAAAATCGCCGTTATCCATTAATGCGGCTGCCGAACTGTAATGGCATTTCTGTATGTATTCAGCGCTGCTGCGGTAGCCGTCCAGCCCGGAAAATATATCTTCGGCAGCGGCAATATCGCCGTCGGCAAAAAATTTTTCCGCTTTTCGGTATTTCATATATGGGATAATATGCTCCGGAACGACAAATACTGCCGTTATGCCGATGATCGTAATAAAAGCGGCAGCTATAAGCGCTGTACCGTATCTGAATGAAAATCTCACCGTTCTTTCGCGCGGTCTTGTTTCATTCTGTTCAGGGATATCCGCAGCGGCAGGCTGTTCGGAAACAACATAAAGATCGTCCGAACCTTCAAATTCCACTGCAAGTTCAGCGGCTTCCGTTTCTGCCGTGCTCGCGGTATCTTCCTCCGCAGAGGCTTCCTTTTCCGCAGCTTCTAAAGCCGGCTCGTTTTCGTTATCGCAAACGGCAGGAGCTTCAATATCTTCCGGCGGAATTGTGGTTTCCGTCTCAATGATATTTTCTTCTGTTTCCGCAGCTTCGTTCAACGCGATATCCTCCGGTATTTCGGCTGCGGCGGCTGATACTTCCGCGCTCTCTTCGGGAACAGGCTCTACCTTTTCACCGCACCACGGGCAGAATTTAGCCGTTTCGCGCAGTTCTCCGCCGCATTTTGCACAGGTCATATTATCCCTCCTTTCATTTATTCAACAGATACAGTTTACCCCAAACCGAGCCTAAAGTCAAGACAAAAATTTCCATATGGCGTTATTTAACATACATACTTCAAAAATCATTGACAAAACGGCATTTATAAGGTATAATTAAAAGGTATGCAAAAAAAGTAGATCCGAAACCAATTTTCAATAAAGGTGGAATTATAAAATGGGTATTTTTGACGGACTTTTCGGCAGCTACAGCAAAAGAGAGCTTGCCAAGATAGAACCTATAAAAAACAAGGTCCTGAACCTTGAGGATAAGTACGCCGCAATGTCCGAGGAAACTCTTAAAGGACAGACAAAAGAACTGAAAAAAAGACTTGCTGACGGTGATACTCTTGACGATATCATGCCGGAGGCGCTTGCCACCGTTCGTGAAGCAGCATGGAGAGTTCTCGGCAAAAAGCCGTTCCCGGTACAGATCATAGGCGCTATAGTCCTTCTTCAGGGACGTATCGCTGAAATGAAAACAGGTGAAGGAAAGACCCTTGTTGCCTGCTGTGCTTCATATCTCTGCGCGCTGGAAGGCAAGGGCGTACATGTTGTAACGGTAAACGACTACCTTGCAAAATTCCAGTCGGAAGAAATGGGAAAGGTATACCGTTACCTCGGAATGAGCATAGGCTGTATACTTCACGACATGAGCAACGACGAACGCCGTGAAGCATATAACTGCGATATCACTTACGGAACAAACAATGAATTCGGATTTGACTACCTCCGTGACAACATGGTCATCTACAAGAGTGAAAAAGTACAGCGCGAACATCATTTTGCCATTGTGGACGAGGTAGACTCCATACTCATAGATGAAGCAAGAACTCCTCTTATCATTTCGGGACGCGGAGACAAGTCAACCGAGCTTTATACCATGGCTGACAAATTTGCAAAGACTTTAAAGCCTTATGTCGTTGTAGAAATGGATAACAAGGTCGATCAGGAAGAAGCCTCCGAAAACTGCGACTACATCATAGACGAAAAGGCCAAGACTGCCACCATTACAAGGCAGGGCGTCAAAAAAGCGGAAAAATATTTCAATGTCGTCAACCTTTTCGACGCGGAAAATTCAACGCTGCTGCACCATGTTAACCAAGCTCTTAAAGCCAACGGCGTTATGAAAATAGATATCGACTACGTTGTCAAGGACGGAGAAGTTATAATCGTTGACGAATTTACAGGACGTCTTATGATGGGACGCCGCTTCAACGACGGTCTTCATCAGGCTATCGAAGCCAAGGAAGGCGTTAAGGTAGCGCATGAATCCAAGACGCTTGCAAGCATAACTTTCCAGAACTATTTCCGCCTTTATAAAAAGCTTTCCGGTATGACCGGTACGGCTATGACCGAGGAAGAAGAATTTAAGGAAATATACAAGTTAGATGTAATTGAAATACCTACGAACCGTCCTATTCAGCGTATAGACCATTCAGACGTGGTTTTCAAGACCGAACACGGCAAATTTCTCGCGGCTATAAGAAAGATCGAGGAATGTCACGCAAAGGGGCAGCCTGTTCTGGTAGGTACAGTCTCCATTGAAAAATCGGAAATACTTTCCAAAATGCTTACCAAAAAGGGTATCAAGCACAACGTCCTTAACGCAAAACAGCACGAAAAAGAAGCCGAGATAGTTGCTCAGGCAGGTAAGTACGGAGCAGTTACGATCGCCACCAACATGGCAGGACGAGGCACCGATATCATTCTTGGCGGTAACGCCGAATTCAAAGCTAAAGCCGAAATGAAAAAAATGGGCATAGACGACGCTATAATAAACGAAGCTATAAGCTATGCCGAAACAGACAACGAGAATATCCTTGCCGCAAGAAAGACATACCGTGAACTTTACGACAAGTACAACGCCGAAGTCAAGGAAAAGGCGGAAAAGGTAAAGGAAGCGGGCGGACTGTTCATTTTAGGTACGGAAAGGCATGAATCACGCCGTATCGACAATCAGCTCCGCGGACGTTCCGGACGTCAGGGCGACGTGGGCGAAAGCCAGTTCTTCCTTTCGCTTGAGGACGATCTTATGCGTCTTTTCGGCGGCGACAGGATAACCGGCATGATGGAAGCACTCAACGTTGAGGAAGATATGCCTATCGAAGCAAAGCTGCTTACAAAGGTAATAGAATCCTCACAGAAAAAGGTCGAGGGCAGGAACTTTGCTATCCGTAAGAACGTTCTTAACTATGATGATGTAATGTCCGCCCAGAGGCAGATAATCTACAGCCAGAGGGCAAAGGTGCTTGACGGCGAAGATATCCATGATTATATCCTGAAAATGATACAGGATATGATATCCGAAACAGTGGATCAGTATCTGCTTGACGATAACGTTAAGGACGACTGGAACCTTGCAGGTCTCCGCGACAGATTTATGGGACTGTTCACGGTAAACGAAGATTTCAGATATACCACTCAGGAGCTTGAAGAAGTATCAAAGAAAGATATAGTTGACAAGCTGGTAGGCAGAGCGCTTGATTTCTACAAGCAAAAGGAGGAACGCATAGGCTCTGAAGTTCTCCGTGAACTGGAAAGAGTAATACTCCTCAAGATCGTAGACCTCAAGTGGATGGCTCATATCGACGATATGGAAGAGCTCAAGCGCGGTATCGGACTTCGTTCCTACGGTCAGAAAAACCCTGTTGTAGAATATCGTTTCGAGGGCTTCGAGATGTTCGACGCCATGGTAGAATCTATCCGCGAGGAAACTATCCGTCTGCTCTTTACCATTCAGGTGCAGCAGAACGGAGCCGCTCCTCAGCGTGAAAGAGTAATGAAGCCTATGGATACCGGTGGGGACGGCTCTGTTTCCAACACTCCGAGAAAGGTCACCGGCAAGGTCGGCAGGAACGATCCCTGTCCCTGCGGCAGCGGCAAAAAATACAAGAAGTGCTGCGGCATGGATCTGAAATAGCAAACCGATTTTTGATACGATCTGTTAATGTGTGAATATTTTCGCCCGGTAAATCGGGATCTGAAAGGCAGGTATTTATGACTGATTTCAGCATCAATGAAATGTTAGATATGCAAAAACGGCTTCAGGATAAATACAAGGATAAATGGGAAAAAATTTCTTGTGAAGCAGGTAAAAACAAGCTGCTTTGGATGATAGGCGAAATCGGAGAAGTTATCGATGTTGTCAAAAAAAGCGGAGACCTTGCGGCGTGTAAGGATGCCGGATCAAGGAAACACCTTGTTGAAGAAATGGCTGATGTTCTGATGTATTACAATGATGTTATGCTATGTTATGATATATCTGCCGACGAATTAAAACAGGCATATACTGAAAAGTTTGAAAAAAATATGACGCGCTGGTAAATTCATATTTCCCCTGTCTGTATCAAAACCGGCAGGAACAAATATTAAGATCACGGAGTTGATGATATGGCTGAAATAAAGGCTTTTAAAGGAATGAGATACACTTCCGCCGCAGGAGATCTGAACACGCTCGTGTGCCCTCCTTACGACATAATTTCCGACAGACAGAGGGAAAATTATATTGCAAACAACCCTTACAACGTTATCCGTCTGGAGCTTCCCAAGGGCGGAGACGACCGCTACAAGGAAGCCGGAGAAACACTGAAAAACTGGCTTAACGGCGGTATTCTTGCCTGCGACGAAAAGGACAGCATATACGTTTACGAAATGCAGTTTTCTGCAAACGGCAGGAGAAAAAGCCTGAAAGGTTTTGTTTCTCTTGTAAAGCTGGAGGAATTTTCAAAAGGCATTGTACTGCCGCATGAGGAAACTCTTTCCAAGGCAAAGGCTGACAGATTCGATCTTATGAGCGAAACTTTCTGCAATTTCAGTCAGATATATTCGCTTTATATGGACGAGGACGGTTCCGCTTATTCGCTTATAGACGGCTGTTCAAAAGGAATACCCGACATGGAAGTGAAAGATCCGGACGGAACTCTGCACAGAATGTGGTGTGTTTCCGACGAGGATATCATTTCAAAAATAACTGCTGCTTTTGCAGACAAAAAGTTATATATTGCCGACGGTCACCACCGTTACGAAACGGCTCTGAACTTTAAGAAAAGCCTTGAAGAGCAGGGAAAAAACATTCCCGGCAGCGGATATATTTCAATGATGTTAGTCAATATGGAAAACGACGGGTTGGTCGTATTCCCCACTCACAGGATAGTAAAGGGTCTGGACGGTTTCGACGGCGTACGCCTGCTCGAAGAATGTAAAAAATACTTTGATGTCGCAGAAGCTCCCGGCGAGATCCGTATGCAGGCGGCTCTGAACACGGGCTACGACGACGGCAAAAAAGTATTAGCCCTGTATCTCGGCTCAGGCAAATGCTATATGCTCACGCTGAAAGATGAAGCCGCTGTAAAAGAGCTGCTGCCGGATAAGTCAGACGCTTACTGCGGATTGGACGTTTCCGTTCTTCATACGCTTATTCTGGAAAGGATACTCGGCATAGACAAGGAAAATATGGCTGCCCAGAAAAATCTTACCTATACCCGTTCCCGTGAGGAAGCGCTTGAAGCGGTGGATATGGACGGCGCCGACTGCGCTTTTATCCTTAATCCTACAAAGGTCACGGAAATAAGAGACGTTGCGCTTGCTTCGGAAAAAATGCCGCAGAAATCGACATATTTCTATCCTAAACTTATTACGGGACTTGTAATGAATAAATTTTCCGACTGAATGAAAAGAGGTAAATTTTATGGCTTTCCTTGTAAATGAATGTAAAAAAGAACTCACCGGACGCATACTTCCGTTCTGGAACAAGCTCCGCGACGACGAAAACGGCGGCTTCTACGGCTTTATGAACAACGATCTTGAAGTGGATAAAAAAGCCGACAAAGGCGTAATACTCAATTCGCGCATACTCTGGTTCTATTCCTCCTGCTACAGAACGCTCGGAGAAGAATATATGCTGGACAATGCAAAGCACGCATATGAATTTCTGAAAAAATGCGTTGATAAAAAGAATGGCGGAGTTTACTGGATGATGACTTACGACGGAAAGCCCTCCGACAGCATGAAGCATACCTATAATCAGGCGTTTGCAATATACGCTCTGTCGGCGTATTATCTTGCTTCAAAGGACGATTCCGCTCTGGAGCTTGCTTTTGAGCTTTTCAACACGGTAGAAGAAAAATGCACCGACGATATCGCTTATATGGAAGCATTCTCGGAAAACTGGAAGCTCGTCCCGAATGACGCTCTTTCTGAAAACGGCTTGATGGCTGACAAAACCATGAATACCGTTCTTCACCTTATAGAAGCGTACACCGTTCTGCTTGAAGCAAGCGGCGACCACAAGGTAGAAGAAAGGTTGATGTTCCTTCTTGAAGTAACAAAGGAAAAAATATTCAACAGCGAAAAGAACTGCCTGAGAGTTTTCTTCAACAAAAACCTTGAACAGATAGGCGATATACATTCATATGGTCATGATATCGAAGCAAGCTGGCTTCTTGACCGCGCCTGCGAAGTAATAGGCAATAAGCGGCTTCAGGCGGAATGGAGGTTTATAAACCTGAGGATCTCAAGGAACATATACGAGATCGCCTTTGAAAACGGCGCCGTAAACAACGAGCGCGAAAATGACAAGATAGACAAAAAACGCATCTGGTGGGTACAGGCGGAAAGCGTTGTAGGCTTTGTAAATGCGTTCCAGCAGGGCGGAGAAACACAGTTCCTTGACACGGCTGAAACAGTTTTTAACTGGATAGTTACAAAGCAAGCCGACAAACGGGAAAATTCCGAATGGTGGGGCGAAGTCACCTTTGAGGGCGAACCCATGCAGACCGTTGATATGGTAAATCCTTGGAAATGCCCGTACCACAACGGAAGAATGTGCCTTGAGATAATAAACAGGAACGTATCCTT
>CANQZR010000059.1 GCA_947628405.1 uncultured Clostridia bacterium | reverse complement strand
AGCCGCATATGGTGGGGATAGGTCCGTTTATACCGCACCATGATACGCCGTTCAGGGACGAAAAAGCCGGTACTCTTGAAATGACCCTGCTCATGCTGGGACTTGTAAGGCTGATAGTTCCGCACGTTCTTCTCCCGGCAACAACGGCTCTTGGTACTATAGATCCGAAAGGCAGGGAAAAAGGGATCTTAGCTGGCGCAAATGTTGTTATGCCGAATCTGTCTCCGAAAGATGTCCGTAAAAAATATCTTCTTTATGACAATAAGATATGTACCGGCGATGAAGCGGCGGAGTGTATAGCTTGTCTCGGGCGGCGCATAAGTTCTGTCGGCTATGAACTGGTAACGGACAGGGGAGACTTTAAAAAATAAATAATTTTAAATATTTTTCATGGAGGAATTTATAATGTACGATCCAAGATCACTGAAAGCAGAAGACTTTATCAACGACGAGGAAATTCTCGAAACACTGGCTTACGCCGAGAAGAACAAGGACAACGCAGAACTCATAGACGAAATTCTTGAAAAAGCAGAAAAGCGCAAGGGACTTTCCCACAGAGACGCGGCAGTGCTACTTGACTGCACCCTTGAGGACAGAAATCAGCGTATCTATGAACTTGCAAAGCAGATCAAAAAAGATTTTTACGGCAACAGGATAGTAATGTTTGCGCCGCTGTATCTTTCAAACTACTGCATAAACAGTTGTGTATACTGTCCGTATCATCGCCAGAACAAGCATATTCCGCGCAAAAAGCTGACGCAGGAAGAAATAAGGAATGAAGTGATCGCGCTTCAGGATATGGGACACAAGCGTCTGGCTCTTGAAACAGGCGAAGATCCCGTTAACAATCCTATAGAATATGTTCTTGAAAGCATAAAGACCATTTACGGAATAAAACACAAGAACGGCGCTATCAGGCGTGTAAACGTAAATATTGCCGCTACTACAGTAGAAAATTACCGTAAACTGAAAGAAGCAGGAATAGGCACATACATACTATTTCAGGAAACTTATCACAAAGAAAGCTATGAAAAACTTCATCCGGCAGGACCTAAGCACGATTACGCTTACCACACTGAAGCTATGGACAGAGCAATGGACGGCGGCATAGATGATGTCGGTTTGGGCGTTCTTTTCGGACTGGAAATGTACCGGTATGAATTTGCAGGACTTCTTATGCACGCCGAACATCTTGAAGCTGTACACGGTGTAGGACCTCACACAATAAGCGTTCCGCGCGTAAAGAAAGCTGATGATATCGACCCGACTGCTTTTGATAACGGTATTTCGGACGATACATTTGCAAAGATCATCGCCTGCATAAGAATTGCAGTTCCGTATACGGGAATGATAATTTCTACCCGTGAGAGCGAAGCTGTCCGCGCAAAAGCACTTAGTCTTGGGATTTCTCAGATATCCGGCGGTTCAAGAACTTCCGTAGGCGGATACGCAGGCTACACTCCGGAGGAAAGACCTCACGATACCGAACAGTTTGACGTTTCAGACCAGCGTTCGCTTGACGAAGTAGTAAACTGGCTCATGAAGCTGGGATATATACCGAGCTTCTGCACGGCTTGCTACCGTGAGGGCAGGACCGGCGACAGATTCATGACCCTTTGCAAGAACGGTCAGATACAGAATTGCTGTCACCCGAATGCGCTTATGACTCTTAAAGAATATCTTATGGACTATGCAAGCGAAGATACTATTGCGGTAGGAAACAAGCTGATCGAAAGCGAGATAAATAATGTTCCCAATGATAAAGTCAGGGGGATCGTTATAGATAATCTTGCCAAGATCGAGCAGGGAAGCAGAGATTTCAGATTTTAATTTCCGCCTCACAAATACTGTTAAAGGAGAAAGTCATATGGGACTTAATGATACACCGTCGGCGGACAGGATACACATAGGCATATTCGGCATGAGAAATGCCGGCAAATCCAGCGTTATGAATGCTCTTACAAATCAGGATATAGCAATTGTTTCCGATGTCAGCGGAACTACTACCGACCCTGTCCTGAAAGCAATGGAAATGCTTCCTCTCGGTCCGGTGGTTATGATAGATACACCGGGTATCGACGACGAGGGCGAGCTTGGAGCGCTTCGTGTAAAAAAAAGCTATCAGATGCTGAACAAGACCGATATTGCTGTTGTAGTTGTGGGTGGGGCTGAGGAAACTCCGCAGGATATTGCTCTTATCGAACGTATAAAAAGCAAGAATATCCCGTATGTGATATTCCACAACAAGACAGATACCATGCCCGGAAGCGTGTGCAGGAAAGATGGTCATTATTATGGCAGCGCACTGAAAAAAGAAGGCATAGAAGAGCTTAAAAAAGCGATAATTGCTCTTTCAGAGATCAAGGATAACGGAAAAAGGATAATTGCCGATCTGATCGGTCCTCTCGATACGGTAGTTCTTGTAGTTCCCATTGATTCCGCTGCGCCAAAAGGACGTTTGATACTTCCTCAGCAGCAGACTATCAGGGATATTCTCGAAGCGGGAGGGATATCGGTAGTTGTACGCGAAACGGAACTGGAGGAAACACTGAAAAAACTTGGACATAAACCGAAACTTGTCGTTACGGACAGTCAGGCTTTCGGAAAAGTTTCATCTATAGTTCCGGAGGATATTCAGCTGACGTCGTTTTCGATACTTTTTGCAAGGTATAAGGGAATACTTGAAACAGCTGTGAAAGGCGCGGTGTGTCTGGATCATCTGGAAAACGGGGACAGGATACTTATTTCCGAGGGCTGTACGCATCACAGGCAATGTGATGATATCGGAACGGTCAAGCTCCCGAAATGGATAAAAAAACATTCCGGCAAGGAAATTGCTTTTGATTTTACTTCCGGAACGGAATTTCCAGACGATCTTAACGGATATAAGATGATAATTCACTGCGGCGCGTGTATGCTCAACGAAAGAGAAGTCAGGTACCGTTACCGCTGCGCCGAAGAAAGCGGTGTTCCCATAACCAATTACGGAACGGCTATAGCTTATATGAATGGTATTCTCAGACGGAGCCTTGAACCTTTTGAGAATATCTGCAAAATTCTGAAATAATTTATTTCAACCCGGATATGTGCGGTATGTATATATCCGGGTTGAATTTTTTTTATGGGTGTGGTATAATCAAAGAAGTTACGATTTTCGACAATTCTATCCGAAATATCATAAGATAAATAATAAATTTTCAAGATCGGAGTTATAATGAAAAACAAGATCCTTACGAAAAAATTCTACAGCCGGGACTGCCTTGAAGTTGCTCCGGATCTGGTGGGAAAACTTGTGATCCGCACACATGATGACGGCACAAGGACCGCTCTGCGTATAACGGAGACGGAAGCCTACCGCGGTGAAGAGGATACCGCCTGCCATGCCAGCAAGGGACGTACACAGCGAACAGAGGTAATGTACGGTGAAGCCGGATATCTTTATATTTATCTTTGCTATGGCATGCACTGGCTGATGAATGTGGTCACCGGAAAAAAAGATCAGCCTCAGGCAGTGCTGCTCCGTGCGTGCGAGATATTTGACGGTCCTGCCAAGCTGACCAGACAGCTCGGTATCGACAAGAGCTTTAACTGTGAGCCTATTTTCGGGAATCCACGTATTTGTATCGAAGATGACGGTTACCGTCCGGAGATCGAGACTCTTCCGCGTGTGGGGATAAATTATGCAACGCCGGAATACCGCGATATCCTATGGCGTTATGCCGACGCGGACAGAAATAAAAGGAAGTGAGCATATGCTGAATATAATTGCCGGTGGAGCGGGTACAGGCAAGACTTTTGAGATGATGAACAGGATAAATACTGCTCTGAATGAAAATAAAGATGTTATTGCAATAATTCCGGATCAGTTTTCGTTTGAATTTGACGGCGATCTTTATGAACGCCTTGGTCCGGTGATGTTCAATCGTGTGAATGTCCAGTCGTTTGCAAGGATAGCAAAAGATATTTTTATCCGCCATGGTGGGATAAAGGGAAAGTATGCCGACGATATCGTCAAGAATGTTATGATGTTCCGTACGATAAGTGATCTGTCGTCAAGGGAAAAGCTGCATTTTTACGGCAGACAGGCGCAGCAGCTTTCTTTTCTGGACAGCAGCCTTGAGATAGTAAAGGAGCTTACGGTCAGTGGGATAACCCCTGAGCAGTTTGCGGAATGCGCAAAGATCGCAGACGAAAATATAAAGGAAAAGGCTGAGGATATTGCGCTTATTTTTCTGGAATACAGCCGTCTGCTCGAAGAAAAGGGTTATAAAGACGGTGAGGGAGATATTTCCGAAGCGGCTGCAAGAGCGGCAAAATTCGGATATTTCAAAGGAAAAACTATATTCGTTGACGCATTCAAGAGCTTTACGGCGGACGAATATGCCATGCTTGACGCCATGCTTGCTTACGGCGAAGATCTTACTGTATGCCTGACCACCGAGGACAGTAATATCGTAGGATATTCGGTATTTGAAACGGTAAATAAAACTCTGGACAGGCTGAAGCGCGCCGCGGAAGATCTGGGAGAAAAAGTGCGGATAGATATCCTTTGTGACAATTACCGGTTTAAAGCTGATGAACTTGCATTTTTCAGCAAAAATGTTTTCAGGAATGTACGCGGTAAGTTCAAAGGCGAATGTAATGCGATAAGAATATATGATTCGGAGGACATTTACGGTGAGGGCGATTTTGTATGTTCGGAAATATGCCGGCTGATATCCGGCGGAGAATTTCGGTTCAGCGATATTGCCGTTCTTTGCAGGCAGAAAGAATTGTACTCCTCGGTAATGGAGAGCGCGTTTGAGCGCTACGGCATACCTTTCTATACGGACGAAAATTACACCGCTGCTCACAAGTCGCTGTTTATTTTTGTAAAGACTGCTCTGGAACTGGCGGCGGACAAAAATTCTTCTTCTGAAAAATGGCTTCGTTATATGAAAACAGGCATACCCGGTCTTACGGACGAGGAGATCTCCGCCGTTGAAGATCATTGCTATAAATGGAGCATAGACGGCAAGATGTGGAACGAGCCGTTTCTGCACGACGAAGATACGGGAGCGGAGCAGGTAAGAAAAAAAGTTACCGCACCGATATTCAGGCTGCGTGAAGCCTGCGCTGATGCGGACGGAAAACAGATCTGCCGCGCCGTTCTGGATTTTTTTGACGAAACGGGTACAACGGATAACATCTGTGCAATATATGACGGCTGCGTTACCGAAGACGCTGCCGCCCTTAGTGCGGTCAGAGAGCTTAAACAGTTATGGGAGCTGCTTTGCAGTATCCTTGAAACGCTTGGCAGGGCGCTTGAGGACGAAAAAATTTCTCTTGCGGAATTTGCAGGACTTTTTTCCGCTTCGGCAAGCAGAGCGAAGATGTCCTCACCGCCTCAGACGCTGGACTGTGTAAGATTTGCGGCAGTTCACACGGCAAGACTTTCGGACGTAAAGGCAGTATTTGTTATAGGCGCTGACGACGGAATGTTCCCATATGCCGCAAAGCCTTCCGGACTTCTTAGCGACAGGGACAGGTTAGCTCTTGAACAGGCGGGCATAAGGTTATCCGGAAATTCTCAGGACAAGCTGGCTGAGGAAAGATTTGCCGCATATTCGGCATTGTCATACGCTTCGGACAGACTGTATATATCATTTGCCCGTTCAGATATTTCCGGAGGTGCGATGTATCCGTCTCAGGCTGTAAATCAGGCTTCGGAAATGTTCGGAGACGGCATTGTGCTGAATTTTGAAAAGAGAGGACTTCTTTCATTCTGCAATACTCCAGAAGCCGCTTATTATCAGTATGTGCGCAATTACCGCAGAGACGACAGCGATTCTGCCAGCCTTTATGCGGCTCTTACGGATATTCCGGAATATGCTTTAAGGATAAAATATCTGCGTGATGTTGAAAATTCAGCCGGACACAGGCTTTCACCCAAAATGGGGAAAAAACTTTTCGGCAGGACTATGCATCTTTCTGCATCAAGATTTGAGGATTACAGTAAATGTCCTTTCATGTATTACTGCAAAAAGGGCTTGAAGATATACGCTCCCCGAAAGGTGGATATGGACAGCCCTTCACGGGGAACGGCTATACATAATTGCCTGTGCGGATTTATGAAACGCTTCGGAAAGGACGAATTTATAAAAATGAGCCGGAGCGAAATTTATTCGGAAGTAAAAAAACGCCTTGACGAATACTATAACAGCAGCGAAATAGGCGGTGATTACGGCAAATCAAGACGTTACAAGGCTGCGTTTTCAAGGCTTTCGCATACCGTTACGGACATACTTATGAGAATGTCCGACGAATTTAAACAGAGCGAATTTGTTCCGGAGGGCTTTGAGTATACTCTTGGCAGGGACGGAGATGAAGGACCTCTGAGGCTTGTTACGCCAAGCGGAATAACAGTATATTTTGACGGTACTATCGACAGGGTGGACGTTTTTGGATCGGGAGGGATAAAATATGTCCGCGTTGTAGACTATAAGTCCGGCATAAAGGAATTTAAATTCAGCGACCTGCTTTACGGGGTGAATATGCAGATGCTGCTTTATCTTTTTGCTTTGACCGAAAAGGATCATATAGGACTTTACAGCGGCTGTATTCCTGCCGGAGTGCTGTATATGCCCGCAAAAGACGCCGCTCCGGCGCTTGGACGTGAAAGCAGCGAGGCTGATGCGGCGGATATAATGAGCAGGACGTATAAAATGAAAGGCGCTGTACTCCTCAATGATGAAGTTATAAAAGCTATGGAAGAAAATGCCGATAACGAATTTATCCCGGTAAAAAAGACAAAGGATGGTTATTCTTCTTTTTCAAAACTTATCACGGAAGAACAGTTTGAAAATCTGAGAAAATATTCCTATGCGCTTCTTAAAGAAACGGCGGAAAAACTTGCTGACGGAAGAATAGAAGCCGTTCCGCTGATGACGGATAAAAAATATCTTCCGTGCGATTATTGCGATTATTATTCTGTATGTGGGGAATATCCCCCGGAAAAAGTACGGATATATGCGGATGATTCGGAAGATATGATCGAAAAGATAATGAACGGGGAGGAGGCATGACATGAGCAGTTGGACAAAAGAACAGCTTGACGCTATAAATGCAAGAGGGACCGGAATGATCGTTTCGGCTGCGGCAGGAAGCGGAAAGACCTCCGTACTTGTTGAACGTCTTATAAGGATACTTTCGGATACGGAGAACAGGATATCAGCCGACAGGCTCGTTGTGGTGACTTTCACCAACGACGCCGCTGCCCAGATGAAGCAGAGACTTTCCGACGCTCTTTCGGAAAAGATCGCTTCCGAGCCGGATAATGTATGGCTTTGCCGTCAGCAGGCGTTATTGCAGACGGCTAAAATATCAACTATACATTCGTTCTGCTTCGATATGATAAGGGAAAATATACAGTCACTTGACGTTTCGGCAGGCTTCCGCATACTGGACGATGCTGAGAACTCCATGCTGATGCGCAATGCGGCAGGAGAAGCATTTGAAAAATTCTATGCAGATAAGCCGGAAATAATGGAAAAGCTGTGCGGATTTTTCAGCGGTTCTGCAAGGGGAGATACAGAACTTGAAAAAACAGTTCTGGACGTATATGAATTTCTTGTTTCGGTGCCTTTTTACAGGGATAAAACAAGGAAATGGATAGAATATTATTCGTCAGGATCTGATCCGGAAAACGACCCTATGGCAAAGATCTATATAGACCATATCGAAAAAAAATACGACGGTTTTATAAAGCGTGCAAAATATCTGAACGAACTGTTTTCCGATATTGCAGGAAGAACTTCGGCCGCGCTGGAGAGCGACGCGGAGCTGTTCATGTCACTGAAAGAACAGCTTGGCAAAGATCTCCCTTGGGACGAAAGAGTTATTCTGCCGGAGATATCATTCCAAAGAATGGACAGTATCCGCGGACTTGAGGAAAACGAAAAAGCCGTTCAGGACAGCATAATAAAGCAGCGGAACAAATATAAGGACGAGATGAAAAAACTGTCTGCCGGTATATTTTCCGCCAAGGATATAAATGATGATTATCTTAAACACGCCGATATGCTGGAATGTTTGTTTTCGCTGATAGAATGCTTTGAAGAAGAGCTCCGTGCTCTTAAAAACGAAAAGAATGCCCTGAGCTTTTCTGACGCCGAACAGTTTGCAGTAAGGCTCCTTGCCGCAAAGGACGATGACGGCAATATAGTAAAAACACCGCTTGCAAAAGAACTTTCCGATTATTATGAAATGATAATGATAGATGAATTTCAGGACGCTAACGATAATCAGGATCTGATATTCAAAATGCTTTCCAGGAACGGAACGGCTGAAAAAGGCGGAACAGATCTTTTCACGGTGGGTGATGTTAAGCAGTCGATATACAGATTCAGACTTGCAAATCCGAAACTTTTTATGAAAGCTCTTGATATTTCCGAGAAATATAACGGAGATGATTTTTCGGGAACAAACGCTTCGGTGTTCCTGAATAAGAATTTCCGTAGCAGCAAAGAGGTAATAGGATTTGTGAATTATATTTTCGGGAACCTTATGAGCAGGGAGACCGGAGATGTTGACTATAACAGCAATGAAGCTCTTGTTCAGGGAATGGAGTATCCTGACGGCGAACGCAGCACGGAGATAATCATAGTTCCGGACGATACCGTCGACAACGGAAAAGATCCTGATGAAGAAGAGGACGGCGCTGAAGAAAATCTTTATGCAGACAGTGAAGCAAAGGCTGCGGCAATTAAGATCGCTTCCATGATAGGAAAAAGAACGGTATCTGACAAGGGAACGGAACGCGCTTGTGAGCCCAGAGATTTTTGTATCCTTATGAGAAGCGGAAAAAAAGCCGATATTTACGTTAAGGCGCTTGCCGATCTGGGAATAAAAGCCCATGCGGAAGAACCGGAGGGGTATCTCCGTTCAAGAGAGATATCCGTTCTTCTGAGTATGCTGGCGGTAATTGATAACCCCATGCAGGATATACCGCTGGCAACGGTGCTTATGTCACCTATGTTCATGCTTGACGCTGAGGATATGGCTTTGCTGGCTTCGGTAAAAAAAGAGGACGAAAAATATTTTGCTGCGATAAAAAACGTTTTGTCCGGAAAGACGGAAGTTTCCGAGGATCAGATACTTTTTTCCAAGCTCGGAAGATTTATGGAAATGTTTGTTAAGCTGCGTTATTGTGCCGCTTCACAGAAACTTGACAGATTTATAAGAACAATATATGACAGTACGGATTTTCTTTCGTCGGTACAGACCTATAAAGACGGAAATATAAAAAGGGCAAATCTGCGGCTGCTTCTTGATGTGGCGGAAAGTTATGAAAAAAATTCCGGCGGCGGCATATCGGGCTTTGTAAGGTATACGGACAACCTTGTCCGCCGCGGAGGAGACCTCAGACGCGCTTCGGTAGTATCTGCAAACGACAATGCAGTTTCGATAAAGACGATACACAGGTCAAAAGGGCTGGAATATCCTTTTGTATTTCTCTGCGGCACTTCAACAGGATTCAATACTTCCGACCTGAAAAAACGTATACAGATCAACTCGGAGTTTGGTATAGGATTCAAAATACAGGACAGGGAAAAACTCAGGCTGTATGATTCATTCCCAAGATATGTAATTGCAGAGATAAACCGTGCAGATGCCGTAAGCGAAGAAATGCGCCTGCTTTATGTTGCTCTTACAAGGGCAAAGGAACAGCTGTTTATAACCATACCCGACAGCCCGAAGGTAAGAAAAAAGATAGACAGCGTCCGTATGAAGATAGCTATGTCAGACGGGGAGCTGTCGGCTGCTGCTCGTGAGGCGGGCTCTATGCTTGACTGGATATCGGCGGCAATGCTTGTACACAAGGACGGAGAATGGTTCAGGGACGGCGTTTCGCTGCCTGTAAAGGAAAATGACATTACAGTTGTGATAAATAATATAACGGCAGAAAATATTTCTCTTCGGGAAGAAAACTCCGGCGCAGCAGCTCCTGATCCTGCGAAAATACATATGCTGGAAGAAATGTTTGCTTATTCGTATGACAGCGAAAAAACGTCACAGCCGGCAAAAATAACCGTTACCGAGATCGCAAAGAGCGAGACGGGAGATAAACTTTTCCTGCGGAGACCTGAATTTGCCGCGGAAAAAGGCGGTCTTACAGCTGCTGAAAAGGGCACGGCAATGCACACGTTCATGCAGTATGCCGATTATTCGGCAGCCGAAAAGGATATCCCGTCCGAAGCGGAAAGACTTGCCGAAAACGGCATGCTTACACAGGAGGAAAAAAACAGCCTGAATATATCTCAGCTTGAGGCGTTTTTCCGGTCGGAACTGTATGAAAGAATGAAAAATTCCGACAAAATACGACGGGAACAGAAATTTTTAGTCAAAAAATCCGATGCCGGTCTTGACGATTACCGTCTTATGGAGTATAATAAAGATAGTATGCTTCAGGGTATCGCTGACTGTATGTTTGAAGAGAACGGGGAAATAGTTCTGGTGGACTATAAGACCGACAGGGTAACAAGTCCGTCAGTGCTCGTCTCAAGATATGATCTTCAGATAAAGCTGTATGGAGCAGCTCTTGGCAGGATATTCGGCAAAAGAGTCAAGGAAGCGTACCTTTATTCATTCAGCTTGGGTATGGCTGTAAAAGCGCCTCTTGGCGCGGAGACTTCAAAATAAGGATTAGGAGGACTTCACAATGGCAAATCAGTCAAATCAGCGTCCCGCAAAGCGCAGCGGAGGTATCAACGCAACATTTCTCGGAGCGGTATTCCTTGGCATATGTATACTGATCTCCGGAATAAGCATAGGCGGAGGAGTACGCAAGCTAAATAAGACTATGGAAGAAAAACAGCTTGCTTCCACAAATACGGTCACCGTTCCGTCGGATATGAACGTTGCACAGAAAAAGTATCTTACCGAGGCGGAAGCCGGAGAATATCTTAATCTTTCCACAGATAAGGTAATAGAGCTTATCAGGACAGGCGAGATCACGGAATATGTTGAAACTGCAACAGGTTATTCGATCTCTCTCAGCGTGCTTGATGATTGGTTTGACAATGCGGCTTATCAGAATAAGCTGAAAAGCAATGCTCCTTCCGTTCCGTCCGAAGACGACGAAAGCGAAGAATAAAATTTTTTCGGAAAATTTTGAAAAAAGCCTTGACAAGTGGATCTATATGGAGTATAATATTATGCGTTGGCGGTTTTTAACGCCGTATAATAAAGCAGAACTTTCCGTTCTCACCCTGCCGCAAAGCGAGCAGCGGTCAATATCATGATTATACCGAAGCGCTTTATAGGGCTTTTATGTGTATATTATGTGAGCGGAACGTTCGTCCCGCTCATTTTTATTCTATTTGGGGGTGCTTACCATAAGCAATAACAGCAAAGAAGTTCAGATCAATGAGGAGATCCGCGATAAGGAAATACGCGTCATTGATAATGACGGAACTCAGCTCGGCGTTATGTCGGCTAAGGAAGCTCTGAAACTCGCTGAGGAAAAGGACTTTGATCTTGTAAAGATCGCTCCTCAGGCTACTCCTCCCGTCTGCAAGATAATGGATTACGGAAAGTACGTTTTCGAGCAGAGCAAACGTGAGAAAGAAGCAAGAAAAAATCAGAAGGTAGTCGAGATCAAGGAAATAAGAATGTTTTCCACCATAGATACCAATGATTTCAATACCAAAGTAAATCAGGCTTTGAAATTCCTTAAAGCAGGCGACAAAATAAAAGTTTCGGTGCGTTTCAGAAAACGCGCTATTGCTCATCCGCATCTTGGCGAAGAACTTCTGGAAAAGTTCAAAGACGCCTGCGCGGAGGCCGGTACGGTTGAAAAGCCATCCAAAATGGAAGGGCGCGCTCTTGTTATGTTCGTTTCGCCCAAGGCTTCAAAATAAATTTTATGAGACAGAATTGTCCAAATCAAAGGAGGATATATTATGCCAAAGCAGAAAACTCATTCCGGTGCTAAAAAACGCTTTAAGCTCACTAAGGGCGGTATGGTAAAGTACCAGAAAACAAACAGACGTCACAGACTGACACAAAAGGCTACCAAGCGCAAGAGGATCAACAGAGCGGCAGGCTATACAGGCTCCGCGAACACC
>CANQZR010000058.1 GCA_947628405.1 uncultured Clostridia bacterium | reverse complement strand
CGGCGATAGCAACACGCCTTTTCTGTCCTCCGGAAAGCTCAAAGGGAGACTTATACAACGTTTCCTGTTTCAGACCTACAAGCTCTGCCGTTTCCTTTACCCTGCGGTCGATCTCTTCATCTGAAAGTCCCATATTCTTAGGTCCGAAAGCAATATCCTTGTAGACCGTTTCCTCAAAGAGCTGATATTCAGGATACTGGAAAACCAGTCCCACCTTGAAACGTATATCCCTGATCCGGACGTCCTTGTCCCAGATGTCCTGTCCGTCTATAAATACCTTTCCCGACGTAGGCTTTATAAGCCCGTTAAGATGCTGTATAAGGGTCGATTTTCCGGAACCGGTATGCCCGATCATTCCCGAAAACGTCCCCTCCTCTATATCAAGACACACCTTGTTGACCGCCGTTTTTTCAAAAGGCGTTCCTATGCTGTAGGTGTAAGTCAGGTCTTCTGTTCTGATGATAGATGCCATTTGAGTTCCTCCAAAAGAAATACATTTCCGCACATATGCGCATTGATAATGTTTTCCCGTTTATCAGCCTTTAAGGAGCTTTTCAAGTGCGTCGGCGCACTCTTCTTCGGAAATTATATGCGTATCCGACGGTATCCCGTCCCTGCCGAGCAGATACATCAGCTCGGTCACCTGCGGAACGTCCAGACCGATACTTTTCATTTTTTCAACATTTGAAAAAACATTTTTCGGGATATCATCCATTATTATTTCTCCGTTGTCCATAACGATTATCCTGTCCGCCTGCGCGGCTTCTTCCATATAATGGGTTATAAGAACTGCCGTTATCCCGAAATCATGGTTCAGTTCACGGATAGTTTTAAGGACTTCCTGTCTGCCTTTAGGATCAAGCATAGCGGTAGGCTCGTCCAGAACTATGCAGTCAGGACGCATTGCGATTATTCCGGCGATTGCCACGCGCTGTTTCTGTCCTCCTGAAAGCTGATGCGGAGAATGTTCCCTGTACTCGTACATTCCCACCGACTTTAACGCGTCATCTACTCTTTCGCGCATCTCGTCAGGCGGAACGCCGAGATTTTCAAGAGCAAACGCAACGTCCTCCTCAACGATAGTAGCTACGATCTGGTTATCCGGATTCTGGAAAACCATTCCCACACGCTGACGGACATCAAATATTTTTTTCTCGTCGCAGGTGTCTATCCCGTCTACATATACCTTTCCGCCGCACGGAAGAAGTATTCCGTTCATATGTTTAGCAATAGTGGATTTTCCGGAACCGTTATGACCAAGCACCGCCGTGAACTGTCCCCGAACGATATCCAGAGAAACATTTTTCAGGACCTGTTTCGGAGGATTTTTGTCCTCCGGATCAGCTTCGTAATGAAAATCCACATTCTGCGCTGAAATTATTTTTTCGTCCATCGTATTCCTCATTTCTTATGCCGAAAACAGCTCTATTCCGCTGAAAACGGCAATTATCAGCAGCACTGCACCTACCGATATATATGTAAAGCGTACGCGCTTTACTTCCTTTTCCGACAGGGGCGTACCCATTTTTGAATGGAATGCCCTGCCTTTTCCTATTATCCCGGCAATTATAAAATAAATGCCGCCGGCAAGCGAGAGCCAGAACATCAGTTACTCCTCCATATAGCTGTTGAGCCGCATGGAAGCACACTGTTTCCCGACTCAACAGGAAGCCCTATTTCGTCTGCCGAAACAGTTCCGCCGAATTTTTTTGCGATCGTTTCGTTAAGGATATATGCCATTACCGACGGCGAAAGCCCTGTGGTATAACTGTTCAGCAGGAAAAACAGCGGATCGTCGCTCAGCACTCCCATACAAAGATCCACCAGATCGTAAATACAGTCCTCCAGCTTCCAGACCTCCTGATTTGGTCCTCGTCCGTAGGAAGGTGGATCCATAACGACCGCGTCATACCGCCGTCCGCGCCGGATCTCTCTGGAAACGAATTTTACGCAGTCGTCAACTATCCAGCGAACAGGCTTTTCCGAAAGTCCCGAAGAAGCCGCGTTGTCTCTTGCCCACTGGACCATTCCCTTTGAAGCGTCCACATGGCACACTGAAGCACCGGCATTGGCGCAGGCAAGCGTTGCTCCGCCTGTATAAGCAAACAGGTTAAGAACGCTTATCTCACGTCCTGCCGTTCTTATGGCATTATCCATATAGTCCCAGTTTACCGCTTGTTCCGGGAAAAGTCCCATATGCTTGAAGCCTGTGGGACGGATATTGAACGTAAGATCTCCGTAGGATATCGTCCAGCTGTCAGGGAGCTTTCTTTTGAAGCTCCACTGTCCTCCGCCCTTATCCGAACGGTAGTAATGCCCATGAGCCTTATCCCAGAACTCGGATCTTTTTTCGGTTTTCCATATTATCTGTGGATCGGGACGGATAAGCGGTATATTGCCCCACATTTCCAGTTTTTCCGAACTTGTGCAGTCCAGAAGTCTGTAATCCGTCCATTTATCCGCTGTTCTCATTAAAATTTTCCTTTCAGCCGCTTCTTATCAGTTATCCTTGCAGCGTTCAGCTATCTTTTCGGAAATAGCTACAGCCATGTCGTTTATAAGTTTGAACTGTTTGCCTTCTATCATAACTCTTATAAGCGGTTCCGTGCCGCTTTCACGGACAAGTATACGTCCGCTTGAACCGAGCTTTTTCTGATTTGCGCTAATGATACTTTCTATTTCCCCGTCATTTTTCCATGTTTCTTTCCACTTGGGGTCTATTTTTACATTTATCATTACCTGAGGATATCTTTCCATTATAGAACCCATTTCGGACGCTTTTCTTTCCTGCCTTTTAAGGATACTAAGGAGCTGTACCGCCGTAAGCTGACCGTCACCTGTTGTGGCAAAATCATGGAATATGATATGTCCCGACTGTTCTCCGCCGAGATTATAGCCGCCTGCAAGCATTTGCTCCATGATATATCTGTCGCCGACTTTAGTGCTTATCATATTTATATCGTTATTCTTGGCAAAATGGGTAAATCCAAGATTGGTAAGAACGGTAACAACAGCGGTATTCTTTTTAAGAGTACCCTTATCGCGCATATCTCTTGCAAATATTGCGATCAGCTTGTCGCCGTCAAGAACAGTACCGTTTTCATCTACCGCAAGGCATCTGTCGGCGTCTCCATCAAAAGCCACGCCTATATGACACTTGTTCTGTACAACGCACTTGGAAATGTTCTCCATATGTGTTGAACCGCATTTATCGTTGATATTTGTACCGTTCGGAGTGCAATTCGTAAGAAATACCGTTGCTCCCAGACCGCCGAAAAGCCGTTCCGCAGTAACGCTGGCAGAACCGTTTGCACAGTCTATGGCAACTCTTATACCGGAAAGATCGTTATCTATGGTTTTCATTATATAGCGTATATAATCCCACTCGGCGTTCTTGTCCTCGGAAATATGCCCGATATTAGCGCCTCCGGTCATGGCTTCGGTTATCTTTTCCGGTTCGTCAAGGACGAGCTTTTCTATCTCCTCTTCGATATCATCTGATAATTTGTAGCCTGTGCCGGAAAAAAGTTTTATTCCGTTAAATTCCATGCTGTTATGTGAAGCCGATATCATCACTCCCGCGTCGGCTTCGCGCTTTTTTACAAGAAAAGCTACTGCCGGCGTAGGTATAACGCCCACCTTTATAACATCAGCGCCCATTGAACATATTCCAGCTATAAGAGCCGCCTCAAGAACGTCAGAAGATATCCTTGTATCCTTTCCGATAAGTATTTTAGGCTTATGGTTAGCCTTTCTGGTAAGCACCATAGCCGCCGCTCTGCCTATCTGCATGGCAGTTTCGCAGGTAAGCTCAGTAATAGCGACGCCTCTTGCTCCGTCTGTTCCGAATAATCTGCCCATTCCGTTTATCTCCTTTATCATGTAATAAATTATTCAAAGAAAGTCTGCTGTGTACCGTCCGTAGGAGGATCTCCCTTATATTCATAGCCCATATGGCTGTAAGCAAGAGCCGTAGCACAGCGTCCGCGCGGAGTTCTGGCAATAAAGCCGAGCTGCATAAGGAACGGCTCGCAAACGTCCTCCAGCGTGACCGATTCTTCTCCTATAGCCGAAGCCAATGTTTCCAGTCCTACAGGACCTCCGTTATACCCTTTTATAAGCATATTCAGCATACGCTTGTCAAGATTATCAAGTCCAAGACTGTCTATTTCCATGCGGTCAAGAGCGATCCTTGCAATGTCATCTGTAATTTTTCCGTTTCCAAGAACATCTGCAAAATCCCTGACGCGCTTAAGAAGTCTGTTTGCGATACGGGGAGTTCCTCTTGCCCTTTTTGCGATCTCCATTGCACCGCTCCTGTCACACGGAACACCAAGTATCACCGAAGAACGCATTACGATATCGCAAAGCTGTTCATAGGTGTAAAGTTCCAGTCTTTGTATCATTCCGAAACGGTCGCGGAGCGGAGAAGTAAGCTGACCGGCTCTTGTGGTAGCGCCGATAAGTGTAAATTTAGGCAGGTCGATACGCAGCGAACGCGCCGAAGGACCTTTTCCTATGATTATATCCAGAGCGTAATCTTCAAGAGCAGGATAAAGGACTTCCTCAATTGCCCGTGAAAGACGGTGTATCTCGTCTATAAACAGGACGTCGTTTTCCGAAAGATTTGTCAGCAGCGCCGCAAGGTCGCCGGGTTTTTCAATAGCAGGACCCGACGTGATGCGGATATTTACGCCCATTTCGTGGGCGATTATGGCGGAAAGCGTAGTTTTTCCAAGTCCCGGAGGACCGTAAAGCAGGACATGATCCAGCGGTTCGCCGCGCTTTTTTGCAGCTTCGATAAATATGGACATATTTTCCTTTACCTTGTCCTGCCCGATATACTCCGAAAGCGTCTTAGGACGGAGACCGACTTCTATATCATCGGTATCGTTCTCGTTTATATCCGGAGATACCATTCTGCCTGCCTGCGGCTCAAAATTCATTTCGCTCGATTCCAGCAAATTTATCTTCCTTTCAGAAATATGACTGATCTGTAATATTCCGCATTTGAATAATTATCGGTGAAATAATGCACGTCTTTAAAGATTTGCAGCCATTTTTTTAAGTGCCTGACGGATAAGCTCCTCAACGGAAAGCGCAGGGTCAAGTCTTGCGACTGCCGAAGCAGCCTCCGCCTGACTGTAGCCAAGAACTACCAGTGCAGAGATCGCTTCCGAAATATTGCTTCCGCCCGAAGAAATATTTTCGATAATTGTTTCCGACGTTCCCGAAGAAGCAAGCTGTTCCTTGGTTATCTTATCTTTAAGTTCAAGAACCACTCTCTGCGCAAGTTTTCCGCCTACGCCTTTTGTTTTTGTAAACGCTTTGTAGTCACCCGTTGCTACAGTCAGCGCAAATCGCTCCGGGTCTGTATCGGAAAGGATCGCCAATCCGACTTTCGGACCTACTCCCGAAACGGTTATCAGCATTCTGAAGCAGTTTAGCTCCTGTTCGGTGAGAAATCCGAACAGTTCCACATTATCTTCCCTGACGTGCAGATATGTGTAAAGCATTGCTTCTTCGCCGATCTTTCCCATTCCTGAAAGTGTGGAAAGCGTCGTTCTGCACGCATATCCCACTCCTCCGCATTCGATAACGGCAACATCCTGACCTTTATGGATGATTTTTCCTCTTACGCTGTATATCATATCTTCAGCTCCCTGAAAAAAATTCAAAGTCCCTGTTTAATGTGCAGTCCGCCTGCTGCTCCGCCGGAATGTCCGTGACAGATCGCTATAGCAAGGGCATCGGCGGTATCGTCCGGCTTAGGCACTTCCGCAAGACCAAGTATCTTGCGCGTCATTTCCATGACCTGATTTTTTTCCGCTCTTCCGTAGCCGACGACCGACTGTTTCACCTGCAGCGGAGTATATTCAAATATAGGGATACCCATATTTACCGCCGCAAGGATAGTAACTCCCCTTGCCTGTGCAACGTCTATACCGGTTTTCTGGTTGGTGTTGAAAAACAGTTTTTCTATCGCCATGGAATCAGGCTTGAATGTGTCAAGAACGGTATTCATATCGTCATAAATGGTTTTCAGCCGCATAAAGAAATCCGTTCCGGCTTTGGTAGTTATCGCTCCGAAATGCACCGGTACAAACTTATATCCGTCATATTCCACCACGCCGAAGCCGACGATAGCGTAGCCGGGGTCAATGCCAAGTATCCTCAAATCAACCACATCTCCGGTATAATTACAGTTTTAACAATTAATTATACCACATATTTGCTGATTCTGCAATATTTTTTTTGATATATTTGCAGAATTAATTTTTACGGATCATAAATTTATTCCGTATGCCGGATAATATGTAAAAATATTCTTTCTTTTTTAAGAACAATGCAATACGCCGCCAAAAAATTTCCGCAAAATAAGTTAATATATGTCTAAACGGCAAAATATTTGCAGGATTTTTAAAAAATGCTTGCAAATCGGTTTGAAATGTATTATTATATAATATGGTGTGTGCAGAAAGTCTGCCAAATTCTGTTGTTTACCGAAAGGAAGGATCGCTATGAAGCTTAGCGAAATGAGCAGCGAACAGCTTGCTTCTTTTATGGACGATTGCCGCAGAGAATATGATGACTACAAGTCCAAAGGCATGAAGCTCGATATGTCCAGAGGAAAACCCGGCGCCGATCAGCTTGACATCTGTATGCCAATGTTTGATGTTTTCACCAATTCGGCAAGCATGATAACCGAGGACGGCATTGACTGCCGTAATTACGGCGAGCTTACCGGTATTGCAGACGCCAAGCGTCTTTTCGGAGAACTTCTGGGCGTTGCGTCCGATGAAATAATCATAGGCGGCAACTCAAGCCTCGCCATGATGTACGATACCGTTTCAAGAGCCCTTTCCCACGGCGTTTACGGCAGCAAAAAGCCATGGAACAAATACGAAAAGATAAAATTCCTGTGCCCCGCTCCCGGATATGACAGGCATTTTGCTATCTGTGAGCATTTCGGTATTGAAATGATAACCATTCCCATGAAGCCGGACGGTCCTGACATGGATATGATAGAAAAACTTGTCGCCGAGGACGAAACTATCAAGGGCATATGGTGCGTTCCGCTTTATTCCAATCCGGACGGCATCGCCTATTCGGACGAAGTAGTAAGAAGATTTGCGGATCTTTCACCTAAAGCCGAAGATTTCAGGATATTCTGGGATAATGCATACTGCGTTCATCATCTTACCGACACTCCGGATCACATTCTTAATATTCTTGACGAATGTAAAAAGACCGGCAAGGAAAATATGGTGTTCATCTTCGCTTCAACTTCAAAGATATCTTTCCCCGGCGCGGGAGTTGCGATCATGGCAGGTTCGGCAGCCAATATGAAGCAGATAACCAAGCTGATGGGCATACAGTGCATAAGCTACGATAAGATAAATCAGCTCCGCCATGTAAAATTCTTCAAGAATGTTGACGGTATAAAGGCTCATATGGCTAAGCACAAGGAGATAATAGCTCCTAAATTCAAGCTCGTTCTTGATATGCTCAGCGAACAGATCGAAGAACTCGGTATACTGGAATGGAACAAGCCCAACGGCGGATATTTCGTTTCGGTCAACACCCTTGACGGCTGCGCAAAAAGGGTCGTTCAGCTTTGCAAGGAAGCCGGCGTTGTACTTACTTCCGCAGGAGCAACGTTCCCCTACGGAATAGACCCAAGAGACAGGAACATAAGGATAGCTCCTACTTATCCTCCGCTCAGCGAGCTTGAAACAGCTATGAAAATATTCTGCCTGAGCGTAAAGATAGCTTCCGCAGAAAAATATATAGGATAAAACAGACCGACGCCGGAAAACGGCGTCGGTCTTAGTTTTAAAAAGCCTTTGCATTTACACGTTTCAGAATATCCTGTAAAAATGGTTGAAAAGCACAAAGCCTGTGGCGTCATCTCCGCGGTAAAAGCTGAACACTTCCATAGGCTCGGCGCTGATGATATTGTACGAATTTACATATACGACAATAAATCCGGCTGTAAACGCCGCCATAAGCAGCACTGCCGTACAGGAATACAGAACTCTTCTGCGGAAACGTTCCTTTTCATCAATATTTTTCATATTTTCACTTTCCTTCGGAATATTAAGGGCACGGATACGTCCTTATGTAAAAAGCTCCGCCAGCGACCTGCCGATAAGCTCTCCGCTGTATACAGCCTGATCTATGCTGTTTGCGTGTCCGCCCACCTCTATAAGTATTGAACCTGTTGTAAGATCCTGATTATATTTACGGTAATCAAAAAGTACGGGACGCGTCAGACCTTCATAGCTGCTTTCAAGCTGTCTTTGCAGAGCACAGGCAAAGCGGAAATTCTTCATATAGTCCGGCATATCCATAGTTCCGTCGTCGCAGCCGCTGATTATCATTACCTGAGCTGCATTTCTGCCGTTTATTTCGGCAACGGGAGCTATCCTTTCGCCGTCGGAGCGTTCTATGGCATCTCTGTGGATATCAAGAACTATTTTTATGGACGGATATTCTTCAAGGATCTTCTGTACGGTCTCACGGCTCCGGTCGTAGCTGCCGTTGTAAGATGGATAATCATGCATAGTTGTATCATGTATAACGGATATGCCCGCTTCTTCAAGCTGTTCGGCAATGGCATCGCCTACGGCTGCCATGTTCATTCTTTCATCTGTAGTTCTGGAAATAAAGCTGCTGTCATAGAAATCCCGTTCATATGGTTCATAGCTTTCGGTCGTGTGGGTATGCATTATAAGTATCTGTGGGGAACTGTTTTTTTCTATCCTGATATCGGGAGCAAGGCGGCTCTCCGCAAGCAGCTTTTCATTCGGAACGTCCGTTACGTTTCTCACCTGCCCTGCCACGTCAAGATCTATGTAATCATCGCCTTTTAACGGGCCGTAATGCACCGACGTTATCGTTCCGTCGTGATTTTCAAGGCTTTCGGGATATGGTCTGGGACCGGCATCCGGATCTTCGTCACGGACATATCTTTCTTCATTGGAACTGTTCGGTATATCGGGAGCGCCGAAAGAAATCATATCCGTATCGTCCACGGTAAAAACAGGCTTTTCCGCATAAACAATATCCGTATTTGCGGAAAGCTCGTCCGGTAATATTTCAGAGCTTTCCTCGTTATGCCCGGAAGTGTTTTCATTGCTGAAATGAAATATATCCCCTGCCGACAATGCCGCTGACGCGCTTGCTGCCAAGAAAAGGACCGTTTCCGCAGGCGGAGCGGCTGATATTACCGCCGCTGCCATTATCGGGAAAAGAATTACGGTAAGCACAGCCGCAGCAGTTATTCGCAGCCTGTCCCGTTTTTTACGGCTTTCCATTCAATATCCTCCTAAGCATAGTTCCGTGAATATCTGTACGAATAAATATTATGCCGTAAAGGAGGAAAAATATTCCCCAAAAATAAAATTTGTCACGCAGAAATTATTTCCGCGTGACAAATTTTATTTTCGTTCTATACCGTATTTAAGATAAAATCTTTCAATATCGGGATCTTCGCTTACAAGCTCGGCAAAATGCAGCTTTTTATCTGCTGCACTGTAAAAGCCTATGGTTTTTTCGCCTGTACAGATACTTGATTCTATTCTGATATCCTTTCCGGAAAATCCCTCCGGGATAGGAAGCGGCTTGATCTTTTTCATGATACACCTGCTCCGACGTATACCTTTACGCCTGAGTTGAAGACATTTTTGCTTTGTAATCGTCTTTCAGCTTCTGGAGACGTACAGAATCTTCCTGACGCTGGAGTTTTGCAGCGTCCTGAATCTTTCTTGTCTCGTCGATACCGTCAACGATTATGCGCCATGTTTCCTCAAGAGTATCTACCTTTATGGAGCTTCCCGATGCGAGCTGTGTGGTAAGTTTTGTCTGGACAACGGTATTTTCAGCATTCTTTAAAAGCAGCTCGTTGGTCTTTTCATCAAGAGCCGACATAGCTTCCGCCTGAACTCTCTGCCTCTTGAGCATTACAGCCTGAGCAAGCGACTGCTTGAATACAGGCATAGTGATTATAAATGCGGAATTTATCTTTCTGATAAGATTAAGGTTGGAGAACTGCATTGCTTTAAGCATAGGAACTGTCTGCATAGCAACATTTTCAGCTATTTTCAGATCCATTACCCTCTGTTCAAATACCTGACGGGTCTGCTCAAGGGTCTGAAGATCCATTGCAACAGCGCCGGAATCAGGTTCTTCTTCAAGTTTCTTGCGGTAGTCGGCAATATACTGATCCAGTTCTACACAAGCCTGCTCGCCTGCCATGATATAAAGAAGAAGATCTTTATAATACTGGATATTTGCATTGAACATAGTCTCCAGCTTTACATTAGAGGCTTCTATCTCAGTCTCATACTGCTTGAGCTGAACATATACCTTATCCACCTCATCGCCCATAGTATGGTACTTGGAAAGTATCTTATCAAGCTGTTTTCTCATATTGGCAAAAAGACCTTTTTTCGCTCCGTCATCGGCAAGCTCCTTAGCGTCGAACTGTGCCATTATTGCAGACAGATGCTGCAAAAGTGCGCCGGAATCATTGATCTTTTCAATATCCATTGAATTGAGCACCTGATCGGAAGCCTTGGAAATCTCCATAGCTACCTCGTTTCCGAATTTTACAATGGAATTTACATCATTTACATTGATAGTGCTTACCAGCTTGTCAACTTCCTCATTTTTTATAAGTTCCTGTTTCAGTTCCTCGGTTTTCTCAACAATGGAAAACTGCTGTGCCTGGGGTTCAGCTTCGATAGCAGGAGCAGGGGCGCTCTCTCCAGCAGCGGCTGTTGTTGCCTGAGCTTCCGCTTCAGACGATGGGGTAAATTGAAGTGCCATTTACTTTCTTCCTTTCCTGAATAATTTTCCGAACAGACCTCCGTCGTCCTGTCCCGGCACAGAATCCGGTATCCTGAATTTCGGGATATGAACGTTGTATTTGAACTCGTTCATGACATGAGTTTCAAATGCGGTATCGCTCACAAAGGTCTCAATATTTTTATAGCCCGTAGGCGTATAAACAAGAATATCAAAGCCCAGCAGACTATACAGCACAAGCTGTATGCACTCTACCTTGCTGAAAGTATCTTCGATAACGTCAATAACGATCAGTTTGGGTATATCTTTGGTGAAATCATATTTTTGCAGTAATTTAAGTATCTCTCTGTCAATATTCGTTCCGACATATATCACCATCGGAACAAGCTCGTTTTCGGGCAGCGTAAGGAAGCCGCTGTCCACCGCCTCCTGCATTTTGCCGAATATGAGCGATTGCAGGCTGTCCGAAAGAAAATTGTATTTGTTCAAGGGTGAATTTTTCAGCTTGTCTGCAAAAATTTTTGTACCGTCATAATACGGTCTGTAAACGTCCAGCTGTGATTCGGCATACTTCCTGTAGCTGGGCGATTTGTGTATAAGCCTTGTATACGGCGACAGCTTTTGCTTTAATCCGTCCCAGTAATCGTTAAGGTCGCCGTCATTTACGCCGCTTATCTTGGCAAATATCGTAGGAACGGTCACCTTGCCGTCATTTACGGCAAATCCTGTCCTGTACTTTGCCTGCTGATGCCATAGAATATCTATTTCGTCATATGTTGTACTAAGAGTTACCGACTGCATATCGTCGAACTGGAAATCACGGAACATGGTATCTCCGCTGTAAAGTATCCCGTCCAGTTCCTTTGAAGCGTTATAAGCTACAGTAGCCAGTTTTGTCCTGACGCGCTTATCAGGATATGGCGCTACCGGAGACGAGCCGGAAAGCTCGAATATCTGCATGCGTCCTTCAAGATTGTTCCTTGAAAGAACGGGTATCGGAGCCTTGCTGCTGCATATATAAAGCACATCTATACCCAGTCTTGACATAAAATGCAGGAACATTACGCCATCGGGATCTATGCCGCCGTAATAGATCAGCACCGGTATTTCGGAATGATCGTTTTTATATGCTTCCGAGCCGAAACAGCGGTCCATTCGTATAATAAGCGTCCGTGCCGTTTCAAGCATTGCTTCGCCGCTGATATTTTTAAGGAACAAAGGGAGCGTTTCCTTGGCAAGCTGTGTTCTTACGCTGTCGCAGGGGATATTTATTTTTTCCGTAAGCGCCTCAAGAAGTTTTGCACTGTCTGAAGTATCCATTCCCTCAAAAGCGGAAAGTTCCTCCTGT
>CANQZR010000057.1 GCA_947628405.1 uncultured Clostridia bacterium | reverse complement strand
ATATCCCGAAGTGTTTATCCCCGGTGCAGGCTGGGTAAGATATGAACCTACAATAGCCGATTATTCCGGCGGCAGAGGAAGAAACAATAATAACGGCGACGATACCGACATGCTTACCGCCGTTTTTACGGCTGTTATCGCAGTTATATGTATGGGAATATTCATTCTGCTGATAATATTAAAGCCGAAGATAGAAGAAACGGCTTTCCGTGCGTCAGTGCGGTTCAAACGGAATGATACTGCGGTAAAACTTCTTTACTGCCGCCATGCAAGAACAGTCGGGATAAAATACGGCGCGCCGTACCGTGCTATGACCGCTGATGAGATATCGGTCCTTACCGAGGAAAATACCGGTATATCTCTCGCTCCTCTTGCGGACAGCTTTACGGAAGTTTGCTACGGCGGAAAGCCTGTTACAGGCGAACAGCGGAGATCCGCCTACGATTGCTACAAGGCTCAGTATAAAGAAATGTCACACAAAACCAAAAAAGGAAAGGATAGATGAATATGACAGCGCTTATCACGGGGGCAAGTTCGGGCATAGGACGGGAATTTGCCCGTTGTCTGGGGCGTTTTGGGATACGCCTTGTGATCTCGGGACGAAACAGGGAAAATCTTGAAGAACTTAGGCAGGAGATCGGGGAAAAACAGGTAAAGATCATCACCGCAGATATTGCGTCAAAAGACGAGTGTATCCGTCTTTACCGGGAGGCTTCAAAGTACGATATCGACATTCTTATCAACAATGCCGGGTTCGGGCTTTTCGGAAAATTTTCCGACACCGACCTTGACCGTGAACTTGAAATGATAGACGTAAATATAAAAGCGGTGCATATTCTTACAAAGCTGTTCCTGAAAGACATGATAAAGCGGAACAGAGGATATATCCTGAACGTTGCGTCCTCGGCGGGATTCCTGCCCGGACCGCTTATGTCAACTTATTATGCCACAAAAAATTATGTTGTTCGTCTGACGGAAGCCGTTCACGAAGAACTAAGGAGCATGGGAAGTCACGTTTATATCGGAGCGTTCTGCCCCGGACCGGTGGATACGAATTTCAATAAAACTGCCGGAGTGAAATTTGCCGTTAAAGGTATCCCTGCCGGCTACGCCGCAGTTTATGCCGTTTCAAGAATGCTCGACAGGAAAATGATAATCGTTCCCACAGCGTTAATGAAAACAGGTCTTGCGGCGGCAAGATTCGTGCCGGACGCCGCCCTTGTGCGCGTAACACGGTTCATACAGATGAAAAGGCGCGGATGACCGCAGATATTTGAACCTCAACGCAAAAAATATTTCAAATTTTTTCGCAAAAATTGAATTTTCAGCAAATTTTTGAGGTTTTTGGATTTTTTTCAAAAATCTCTTGCAAATTTTAGCGCGATAGTATATAATAGTATTGTACGCGGTCTTGTATACCGCAAAATTAAAATTTAACAGGGAGGATTTAAACAATGGCGTTTAAAAACGAATACCTCAAGGGTGTGTATGAAAAGGTCGAGAAGAGAAATCCCGGCGAAAAAGAGTTCCTTCAGGCTGTAAGAGAAGTTCTGGAATCCTTTGAACCCGTAGTTGAAAAGGATAAGTCCTATGAAACAAACGGCATAATCGACAGGATCGTTGAACCTGAAAGATTTATCCAGTTCAGAGTTTCATGGATCGACGACAAGGGCAATGTTCAGGTAAACCGCGGTTACCGCTGCCAGTTCAATTCCGCTATCGGTCCTTACAAGGGCGGTCTGAGACTTCACCCCTCCGTTTGTGCTTCCGTTATCAAGTTCCTCGGTTTTGAGCAGATATTCAAGAACAGCCTTACAGGTCTGCCTATGGGCGGCGGTAAAGGCGGCTCAGACTTTGACCCCAAGGGTAAATCAGACAGAGAAGTTATGGCTTTCTGCCAGAGCTTTATGACAGAGCTTTCCAAGCACATCGGCGCTGATACCGACGTTCCCGCAGGCGATATCGGAACAGGCGCAAGAGAGATCGGCTATATGTTCGGTCAGTACAAGAGACTCCGCAACGAGTTCACAGGCGTTCTCACCGGCAAGGGACTTTCCTACGGCGGTTCTCTTGCAAGAACTGAAGCTACAGGTTATGGTCTTTGCTACTTCACGGAAGAAATGCTCAACTGCATGAAGAACGACAGCTTCAAGGGCAAGACCGTCGTTATTTCCGGCTCAGGAAACGTTGCTATATATGCAACACAGAAAGCTACGCAGCTTGGTGCAAAGGTAGTGGCTCTCTCCGATTCCAATGGTTATATCTACGATCCTAACGGCGTAAACCTTGACGTTGTTAAGCAGATCAAGGAAGTTGAAAGAGGCAGGATCAAGGAATATGTCAACAGAGTTCAGGGTGCGACCTACACAGAGGGCTGCAGCGGTATCTGGACTATCAAGTGCGATATTGCTCTTCCCTGCGCTACACAGAACGAACTTGACGGCGCTTCTGCTGACATTCTTATCAAGAACGGTGTAATTGCTGTTGCAGAGGGCGCAAATATGCCTTCAACACCTGAAGCTATAGAGAAGTTCCAGGCAGCGGGCGTAATGTTCGGACCTGCTAAGGCTGCAAACGCAGGCGGTGTTGCAACTTCCGGTCTTGAAATGTCCCAGAACAGCGAGAGACTGAGCTGGACATTCGAGGAAGTTGACGCTAAGCTGAAAACTATTATGGTAAACATCTTCCACAATGCATACAATGCTTCCAAGGAATACGGTCATGAGGGCAACCTTGTAATGGGTGCCAACATTGCAGGCTTCCTGAAAGTTGCAGACGCTATGAAGTGGCAGGGCGTTGCATATTGATCTTTCTTGCGAAAAAATAAAAAGATCACCAAGTCCGCAGGGATATCCCTGCGGACTTTTTGTTTTGAAATTGCCTGTAAAAAAGCCGGAAGCATAAGCTCCGGCTTTTGGATCACCGCTTAGGGATATTTCATATCATCATGCTTTTTCCGATCTTATTTTCAGAACAAAAACACTCTCCGAAAGATATTTTCCAGATGATGAACAATATTCATCATAATATCCGGGACAATACTTTCTGACCAGAGTTTTTATCCCGAATATGTCGCAGGAACTGCTTCGCACCGATCCCGAAAAAGCCCTTTCGCAGGAATCGCGTATACTTTCGGCAACAGCCTTTTCAAGAGTTTCGTCTATTATACCGTAAGGATTTTCAGCCGTTTTTGTTTTTATGCTGATATCGGCGCTCACAATGAGCTTTCCGTTTTGAAAATCCGTCCTGAGTTTTGTTTCTGCGTCCGTTATGAATACCGCAGCCTGCCTGCCGTTCACGGACACCGGAACGGTTATCTTATCGTCCTTTTCAAATCCATCTTTCAGCAGCTTTACACCGATAACATCATCTTCCGGGATATTGCCGGATAGCCCTCTTTGATCCGCAAGGACAAGCCCGTCAAACTCTATTCTTTTTTCTTTTCTGTCGGCGGAGATCACCGGTATCGCCGCTCCGCAGCCCTGTTCACCTGTACGGGATACAACATCTGCCGCAGAAGTATAAATGGTTTTCCCCTGAGCCGCAGACGCCGACATTATATTAAGGAACTGCTCCGCGGAAAATGCTCCCTCCTCAGGAAGAGTTGCCGCGGCTTCGGCAGGATCGTCCGAATATACCACCGGACAGGACGGCGATATGCTCCCGTCGGTAAAAAGTGACAGCTCGTCCGAGGGAGAGTCTATACCACTGCCTATTATAAGCATTTTTATATGACCGAGGAAAAGCTTTTTCCCCGTTTTTGTCTCTGCGTCCGCAAGCGCTTCGGATATCGTAGCTCCTCTGCCGTACACGGCTGCGCTGTTTGCCTTGCTCGTATCAGGCTCCGGCGAGCCGCTTTCCGAACGGTAGATCTGCAGGGAGACCATATATATGCCGTCCCGTTCATCAAGCCCCATAAGCTGAACGAAAGCCCTGTCGTTCACCTCCGTTCCGCCGAAGCATCCGGTCATTGAAATTGCAGTCAATATCAATACTGCGATCAGAATAATTTTTTTATTCACCTGATTTTTTCGCTTCCTTTCCGCAGAAAATAAGGACTGCAAGAGGTATCAGACCGGCAAGCAGCGCCACCGTCCAGCCCGAACAGATAATGTTGTATATCCCGGAAAAAGATCTGTCGGTAACGGCAAAGAAGATCGACAGCAAAAAAACAATTGCCGCAGAAATAAGCGTGCGGAACTTTGCCGACGGAAACACTTCCCCTATAAGTCCTCCGGAAATATGCAGGAACAAAGCTATGTCTATCACCGCAGTAACGGTCCAGACTATAAGATAAAGAGAATCTCCGCGCTGTATAAAGCCTGTTCCTCCGAATGTTCCTACAGTCAGGAATGGATAGTCGGTAAGTTCTGCAAAATCACCCAGAACGGCGGCTATAAGCACGGATATACCTGCCGTAAGAGCGAGCTTTGCGGCAAGAAGTCCGTATATCCCCCGGCGCAGATTTGACGAAACATTCTTTGCAAGAAAAGCAGCCGCGCATATCTCTCCGTTTCGTGAAAGGTCGTCCAGAACGGCGCTGAAAAGATCTTCAGAATATTTTACGCTGAAACTGAGATTTGCAGGATCAATATCCTTTGATGATGATATCAGCATTACCGCTACTGAAACTATAAACAGCCAGAATAACAGCACCGCGCTTCTTCCCAGAGCTTCTATCCCAAGACAGGCGCAATAAACGCATACTATCAGCAATACGCCTATCCAAAGTGAATTTTCCGCCGTGGGAAAAAATCTTGAACTTAAAAAATCCCGGAAATGCAGCAGACTGTTCACGCTGTAGAAAATAAAAAATATAAAGTACAGCACCGCGGCAGATATCCCGGCAGCTTTATTCTTTGCTATCGCCGCTTCGGTCACTCCCCTGCGGAGCATTGCAACGGGAATAAGAAGCACCCCCTGTATCAGAGCGGATATCACAGCAGCTTCAAGCTGAACGGTAAGGCTTCTCCCCTCTGCAATAAGCGGCACAAATGTCATAAATGTAAATACCCTGCACATGAACAGGAGCAGCAGGAACTGTCCCCAGCCGATATTTTGCCTGTTATCCATTACGGTATCACTCTCCTTTAGCATTTTTTCCGTCCATATCCACTCCATGCAGCTTTTCAACTGAAACATTGCCCGAAGCCATACGTCTGAAACCGACCCTTGTAAGCACATCACGCATTGCTTTTGGCGTAAACGGCGATATGGGCGACATTACCGGCACTCCGTAATTTTCAGCCGCACAGATATTAACGAGCATCACAGCCGCCAGAAGCGATATGCCGTACAGTCCGCATATACCGCCTGCCGCAACGGCTATGAACCTGAGCACCGTTACCGGCTGGTCAATGGACGGTATCACAAAAGACGCCGTCACCGATATTGCACATACAAGAAGCAGCGGATTTGATATTATCCCTGCCGAAACGGCTGCGTCGCCTATTATAAGTCCGCCGACTATGGAAACTGCTCCGCCAACGCTTTTTGGCAGGCGCACTCCAGCTTCCCGTATTATTTCGTAGAATATCAGCACGATAAACGCTTCCAGCGCAAGAGGGAGCGGCGCGTTCTGTTCTGCGGCGGCAAGAGTTACCAGAAGCGTATGATTGAAAAGCTCCGGGTGAAACGTTACCGTTGCCGCATACACCGCAGGCAGGAATACGGCAAGGAAAAATGCGATATATCTTATCCACCGTATCAGAAAAGCATAAAACGGTCTGAAATTATAATCGTCCAGCGTCTGGAAATTCTCCACGAACAGCGACGGGACTACTATTGCAAAAGGCGTTCCCTCTATCAGCAGACCTATCCGTCCCTCAAGTATTTTTGCGCAGAACACGTCGGGGCGTTCGGTCACGGAAACTCCCGAAAAAACAGTTTTCTTTGTATTATTAAGAAAAGGCTCTATATATCCGCTGCCCAGAACGCTTTCCAGCGGAAGTTCTTCTAACTGTTTCCGTATTTTTTTTACAAGCTTCATAGGCACCCGATCCGCCATATATGCAAGTATAACGTCCGTATGACCGGTTTTTGTGATCGGAAAAAGTTCAAACCGCAGCAGGGGAGATTTTATCCTGCGTCTTACAAGCGACATATTCGTCCTTACCGTTTCAACAAATCCTTCGTGAGAACCGCGGATATTTCCCTCCGAGGAGGGTTCGCCTATCCCCCTTGTTTCATATCCCTGCACGCCGAAAGCAGCAGCCGTGCTGATTCCGTCGATAAGCAGCACGGCAAATCCGCTCATCAGGCGGCGGATAAGGTCGCCGTACTGTTCGGACATACCGCGGTCTATCGTCATAAGCATATTATTTTTGATATGCTCAAACAACTGCTGTGGGGAATTTATTTTTCCGCCGTTCAATCCCGTCAGCGGCACAAGCATAAGGTTGGTTATAGTCTGTGTGGAGACCAGACCCTCAAAACACAGCAAATTGCATGGTATCCCGTTTATAAAGAACGGATTGAGCAGCAGGTCGGAGCTTTTGCCGAGAATGTTTTCGATATTCTTTATATTTTCGTCAAGAGAAGCAGTCACAGGAACATTTTCAAATTCATACATATCGGGTATCATAATATTTCCCTCCGTTTTGCTGATATTATTTCCCGTAAATGTAAAAAAATACATAGGATTTTTTCGCTTATAATGCAAAAAATAAATAACAGACTTTTTATTATCCCGTCAGATGACCTGACTGCATATCCGAATTATAAAAAGGAGATCTTTTTATGTCCGTTGTATTTATAAGAGCCGTAATACTGTATGTGCTGCTGATCTTCACGGTAAGACTTATGGGCAAGCGCCAGATCGGCGAGCTGCAGCCGTCGGAGCTGGCTATAACCATATTGATATCAAACATTGCCACTCTTCCTGTAGAAGACACCGGACTGCCGCTTTTTACAGGGGTGATCCCAATAATAACTCTTGCGGCGCTTGATGTGATAATGTCATGGCTTGGCATGAAAAGCAGGCTGATACGCAGGTTCGTCTGCGGAAAGCCTGTTATAGTGATCAAAGACGGAAAGCTCGACCAGAAAAGTATGCGTTCCATACGGTTCACCACAGACGATCTTATCGAAAGCCTGCGCAGCCAGAATATTTTCGATATAAGCGAAGTGCAGTTCGCAGTGGTGGAAACAACAGGCAAACTTTCGGTATATCAGAAATTCAAAAACCGAAATGTTACCAACGAAGATATGCTCCTTAAAGGCAAGGACGAAGATCCTCCCGACATTATAATATCCGACGGCGAACTTATTACGGAAACGATGGATCGCCTTTGCGTTACAAGGCAATGGGTGGAAAACACGCTGAAAAAGGAAAAGACCACCGTAAAAAATGTTTTTATAATGACCGTTTCGCCGGATAAAAAATATTCAGTAATAAAAAAAGAGATATAAAGGAGTCCTTGATTTGAGCAGAGTAGTAACGGCATTTTCTATAATAGCGGCAATAATCGCATATTCGTTCCTTGCAGCATTTATAATACGGAATGAAAGCAGCGAACTTATTTCAATAACAGACGAAATAAAGGATCTTAATAAAATAAACGACGCCGTCAATGCTGACGCCGCCGCTGAAAAACTTACAGAACAATGGTACGATTTTGAAAAGAAAATGAGCATTTTTATCCGTGATGACAAGCTGAACGAGCTTAGCAGGTCGGTATCAAAGGTCAGACCGTATATCACTGACGCCAATGATGAACTCAATGCCGAGCTTGAAAATATTGACCGTCAGCTATGGCTGATATACCGTTCCGAGCTGCCCACATGGTACAATATTTTCTGAATTTTTCAGATCATTCTTAAAAATAAATATAAAAACGAACGCCGGAAAATTTCCGGCGTTCGGTGCGTATATGATCTTATTTGCGTTTCAGGTCAACACAGACAACTATCATTTCTCCGTTTTTATTATATATCTTGGAAGATATCGTTTTGCAGCTCTTTCCTGTAGCGCCGGAAATATACCAGCCCGAAATGAACGGATCTTCTATCTGTTCCTTTACCGCATAAAAATAATTCTTTATATCATGATTCACGCCTATAACGGCAGGGTGATATCCTTCAAGTATCTCGGTATCCTTATCCATTACGGTGTCGGTTATCTGAAAGCCTCTTTCATCTATAAGGAAAGCGCATTCTATTTCATGATGATCGGCTACATACTCCCTGAGCGTTCTGTCATAATCCTGAGCGTCAACTTTGGAAAGGATCTCCGTTAAGCTGTTTATTATACGGGTATATGTTTCTATCTGTACATTAACGGCGGTGGGATTTTTCTTTATGCTGAGATTGAGCCTGTGCGCGGCTTCTTCAAGTTTCAGCCTTGTCTCGTTGGAAAACAGATAATTGAACTGCTCCGGACGTGAAAAATAAAATCCTTGAAAATAATCCACTCCCATAAGCATACAGGTTATTACCTCATCAACGGTCTCCACACCCTCCGCAACGGTCATGGCGCCTATCTGCTTGGCAGTATTTATTATTGATTTGAAAACTTCCTGATTATATGAATTTGAATCTATATTGCTGACGATCGCCCTGTCTATTTTTATGATATCAGGATTTACCATCATTATCCTGTTCATGGTATCAAGACCGGTCCCCACGTTGTCAAGGGCGATAAGAAAACCTCTTGTACGGTAGAAATCAACAAACATCATCAGATCATAGCTGTCCTTGACGTGTGATTCGTTAAGTTCGATAACTATGCTTTCTGGGGAAATATTATTCTCGGCAGCCGTTTTGAATATCTCGCCGTTTCCGGGAACGACATCATTAAGCACCGACGTTTCAAAATTGACAAAAAGAGCCGGCGCAGCTTTATCTTTTGCAAAAGCGCTCATTGCTTTTTCGCGGCAGAGGCGGTCAACGTCAAGAACGCTGCCGTTTTCCTTTGCATAGTTGAAAATAAAATACGGGGAAATGATCTCGCCGTTATAACTTCCGCGCGCCAGCGCTTCAAGTCCGATTATCTTTTTGGTATTCAGCGAATATATAGGCTGAAATTCCACGAATATATCTTTATTTTCGATGACCTCACGGATCATATCTGAGGTAATTTTCATAACTGCCTCCATATGTAAATATTTTTGCCCTACGAGATCTTTTCACACACCTTGTCATAGAGCCTGTACAGCTTCTGCACGCCGTTTTCAAGAAAATAATAATGTGCAATGTAAGGTATCAGCAGTATCAGCATAAGTACGGACGCGGCAAGAAGTCCGGTGATCCCGGAAACGAAGTACGCAATAAGACACAAAAACAGAAGCAGGGCAAAAAGTATAGTTACCATAAGATGTATAAGCCGCTCATGCTGCATAAATCCTATTTTTGTCAGGAGTTCATTTTTAAGCGCGGCAAAGTCTGTTTCCCCGTTATCAAGTGCGGCGATAACGGCGGCTGTATATGCGCTGAAATATTTTCTCACGGCAGTTTCCTCCTTTTCACTGTTCTGCTCTGATATTGATTATAACATATTACGAAGAATATTTCAACCCGATATATTCAATTTTAATGAAATTTTATCATTTATCTCAACTCTCAACACTTAATAATTTGTTTGCTAAAAATCAACTTTTTTCATGGCGCAGCCTTGTTTAAATATGCATGCGCCGCCTATCAGACTGATATACGGGCTGCAAATATTATAAAAATGTTAAATATTCGCCATGGTACTTTAATTGAAGCCGGGAATGTGTTATAATGTTTTAAGCAATATTTTTCAGGGATATATTTGGAGGTTCCTATGGCGGATAAAGATAATTTCATAAAAGCAAAAAGAAAAGCTCTCGGAAAATATTTTGAAAAGCTCAACGATAAACAAAAAGAAGCCGTTTTTACGGTAAACGGTCCGGTGCTTATCCTTGCAGGAGCGGGAAGCGGAAAAACCTCCGTGCTGGTCAACAGGATAGCAAACATGGTCAAATTCGGCAATGCGTATAACAGCGATTTTATGCCGGCTGAAATCACCGATGATGACATAGCCTTTCTCAACGGCTACGACGGCAGCAGGGACGAAGCCACAGTTTCACATCTTGCCGATATTATAGCGGCAGACAGGGTTAATCCGTGGAATATCCTTGCGATAACGTTTACAAACAAAGCGGCAGGAGAACTTAAAGAACGTCTCCAAGCTATGCTGGGCAGCGATTCCGACAGCATATGCGCGGCAACGTTCCATTCTGCCTGCGTAAGGATATTAAGGCGTGAGATACATCACATAGAAGGTTATTCATCGTCATTTACCATATACGACAGCGACGACAGCCAGAGACTGCTGAAATCCTGTTATGATCCGCTGGATATCTCGGACAAGGCATTTCCTCCCAAAATGGTGCTCAGCGTGATATCCTCCGCTAAGGATAAACTTATAGACCCAGACAGATTTGAGGCTGACGCTGTCGGCGACTACCGCAAAACAGGCATAGCTAAACTTTACCGGCTTTATCAGGATCGTCTCAGGAGCGCTGACGCACTCGATTTTGACGATATCATACGCCTTACGGTCAAACTGTTCCGCAATGAGCCTGATGTTCTCGATCATTACAGAAATCTTTATAAATACATTATGGTAGACGAATATCAGGATACGAACATAGCACAGTTTGAACTTGTTTCGCTTCTTTCGGCAAAACACAGGAATATATGCGTTGTAGGCGACGACGACCAGTCTATTTACCGTTTCCGCGGCGCAACTATAGAAAATATCCTCAGTTTTGAGGAACAGTTTGAAAATTCTTCCGTAATAAAACTGGAACAGAATTACCGTTCCACACAGAATATACTCAGCGCCGCAAATTCGGTAATATCAAACAATACTGCAAGGAAAGACAAAAAGCTGTGGACTTCTGCCGGAGACGGAGAAAAAATAACGCGCTTCAAAGCGTCCGACGAAATAGCGGAATCAACATTTGTTGCGGACACTATCCTTGAAAAAATCAAAAACGGCGGAGAATACAGGGATTTTGCCGTTCTGTACCGCATGAACGCCCAGTCAAACAGTCTTGAACGGACGTTTACACGCTGCGGTATCCCATACAGGGTGATAGGCGGTCTGCGCTTTTACGACCGCAAGGAAATAAAAGATATGGTAGCGTATCTGTCGCTGCTGAACAATCACCGCGATATGCTCCGTTTCAAAAGGATAATAAACGAGCCTAAACGCGGCATAGGAGATTCAACGGTCGCGCTTATCGAACAGATATCCGTCGATCTTAATATGTCCCCTATCGAAGTAATGCAGAACAGCGGAGATTACCCCCTGCTCTCAAAGCGTGCAGGCGTGCTTGAAAAAACTGCGGATATGTTTATCGAGCTTAGCGAGATCGCAGAAAATAATTCTCTTGAAGAACTTCTTGACGAGATACTTGAACGGACCGGATATGCATCTGCAATGCGGCTCCTCGGTGACGAAGGTATAGGCCGCCTTGAAAATATCGAAGAACTGAAAACAACAATGAAACAATATGCCGATGAAAACGGTGATGAGGCTTCCCTGTCCGGTTTCCTTGAGGAAATAAGTCTTTATACGGATATAGACAGGCTGGACGCAAACGATAATGTAGTCTCGCTGATGACCATGCACAGTGCAAAAGGTCTTGAATTTCCGGAAGTATTCATTGTAGGCGCAGAGGAAGGCATATTCCCCGGTATAAGGAGCATGGACAGCCTTGAAGATATGGAAGAAGAACGCCGCCTTGCATATGTTGCCATGACACGCGCAAAAAAGAAACTGTACATCACCTATGCCATGCAGAGAATGCTTTTCGGTTCTACAAGCAGAAATCTTGTTTCAAGATTTGTAAAGGAGATCCCGGCTGATTATGTGGATAAAAAAGACGGTACCGTACGGGAGTCAAACGGCAGCTCCGAACCCACTGTTTCATCATCGGCAAGATACACCTTGCGCAGCGAGCTTGCCGAAAGAAATATAGAGCGCGCCAAACAGACCGCAGCAGCAGATTATTCCGTAGGACAAAGAGTAAAGCACAATGTTTTCGGCGAAGGCACGATCGTATCGGTGAAGAAGATCAGCAACGACGCTATGCTTGAAGTTGCTTTTGACAGCGTAGGTACAAAAAAGATAATGGCAAACTTTGCAAAGCTCACCAGAATATGAATATTTACGGGGAAGCCCCCGTGGGCTTTGTCACCCCCAAAGTAAGTTTAAATTAATCTTTTATGTATAGCAGCCCCCTAAAGGGGGGCGGTCAGGATTGCGTTAAGCCTTTAGTATTTCAATTTTTAGCACTAAATGATAATTTGTGG
>CANQZR010000056.1 GCA_947628405.1 uncultured Clostridia bacterium | reverse complement strand
AGAGAGCGTTCCCCTTGGCACTAACGATTACTATAGTTTAAGTCTTGCCAAACAGCCCAGTGAGCTGTTTGGCAACACAGCTTAATTAGCTTTGTCCAAAACAGTCCACTGGACTGTTTTGGAAATTTTGAATTTTGCGCGAAGCGCAAAATTATCATTTAGTATTGAGAGTTAAGAGTCGAGAGTCAATCGTTGAGATATTTAAACCGGAAAGGAGACTGCATTTTTGAAAAAACAAAGCTTCTTTTTTGCTTCAATGATACTTATATTATCCGCTTTCGCCGCAAAACTTACCGGAGCAATATTCCGTATCCCACTTGCAAATATGCTGGGAGGCACCGGAATGGGCTACTTTTCCGGCGCTTACAGCATTTTTATGACCGTCTATGCGGTATCGGTCACCGGTCTGCCGGCTGCCGTTGCCAAGGCTGTTGCCGAAAATTCTGCATTGGAACGTTTCGCTAACCTGAAAAAGATCCGAGCCTCCGCTCTTTTATTTTTCTCGTTCTGCGGACTTGCTTTCACCGGTATCATGCTCCTGCTCGCCTTTCCTTTCTGCCGCTATATAAGCAAAAGCCCGGAAGCTGCCCCGGCAGTAATAGCTATAGCGCCGTCGGTATTCTTCGGCTGCGTCACCGCTGTTTACAGAGGATATTATGAAGGATTACGCAATATGTTCCCTACCGCTGTTTCCCAGATAGTGGAGGGACTTGTAAAACTTTGCGCCGGACTTGCGCTTTGCATTTTTGTACTTAAACACCCGGATAAATTCACGGGGCATACCTCCGTTTTCGGAACGGGCAGCACAGCCGTTTTATCCGCCGCAGCAGCGGCTTCCGTGTTCGGCGTGACCCTTTCCACTGCCGCAGGAACGCTTTTTCTTGTATTAAGAGACAAACTTCTCGGCGACGGCGTCACCGAGCAGCAGATAAGAACTTCAAGCGAAAAAAACTGTACCGACAGCCGCCGCGATATTATTTATATGCTGCTTAAAACCGCTGTACCTATTGCAGCGGGTGCGCTTGCTGCCAACATAACTTCACTTATAGACCTTGTTACAATTACCCGTTCTCTCGGAACTGCCGTTTACCGATCTCCGGAATATTTTTCCCAACTGACCGGCGGCATTGATACGCCGGAAATACCTAATTTCCTGTTCGGCTGCTTTACCGGACTGGCAGTAACGGTGTTCAATCTTGTACCGTCATTTACGAATATGTTCGGCAAAGGCATACTTCCTGCCATTTCTGAGGCTTTTGCCGGAAAAAATATGAAAGATGTCCGTACATACACCGAAAAAGCCGTATTTGTCACCGCTCTTGTATCTATGCCGTCATCGGCAGGGATAGCCGTTCTGGCAGGAAATATCCTTGAAGTCCTGTTTCCTGCCAAACCTGCGGAAACTCTTGCTTGTGCCGGTTCATTGACGATCCTCGGTGTAGGCGTAACATTCCTTTGCCTTTCATCTACTTTTTTTGCAATACTCCAAGCGGCAGGACGACCGGATATCCCAGTAAAACTGATGGCGGCAGGCATAACGGTAAAACTTGCAGGCAATCTTCTGCTTGTTCCTATACCTCGGCTGAATATTTCCGGAGCAGCAATATCAACACTTCTTTGTTACGGTGCAATATGTATCCCGGCTGCAATGGAAGTAATAAAACTTACCGGAGCGGACAAAAACACAATTCTGGAAATGTTATACAAAATTTTTTTCTGCTCGGTTTTATGCGGCGGAGGCGCTCTGTTGGCTAAAAATATAATGTCTTTATACTTTAATGGGATAATTTTGCTTTTTATTTCCATTTTATGTGGTGTCATTTTCTACATAATCAGCACCGTTTTATTGGGCATAATTACAAAAAATACAATAAATTCGCTAATTTCTTAAAAATTTTAAAAAAACCCTTGAAATTATTTGAATTATAGGTTAATATATTAAAGTAACCGCTTGTTTACAAGCATGTGTACCGATTCTAACCTGCGGAGGCAGCTTATGGACTTTCAGTTCAAATCAAAATACGATATTAATGATATGCTTGATATCATGCGCATACTCCGCTCCGAAAACGGCTGTCCGTGGGATAAGGAACAGGATCACAAGTCTATACGCAAGGATCTTATCGAAGAAGCATACGAGGCAATAGAAGCCATAGATACTGACAACAGCGAACTCCTGCGTGAAGAGCTCGGAGATGTGCTCCTGCAGGTGGTTTTTCATGCCCGTATCGAAGAGGAAGCCGGCAGGTTCGATTTCGGAGACGTTGTTAACGAAGTATGCCAGAAACTGGTTCTGAGGCATCCTCATGTTTTCGGTGACGTTACTGCCGAAACAAGCGAAGAAGTCCTTAAAAACTGGAATGACATAAAGCAGAAGTCAAAAGGTCAGGAAACTTATTATGAAACTCTGACAAGTGTAAGCCCTTCACTCCCCGCTCTTATGAGAGCGCAGAAAGTCGGTCAGAGGGCAAAGCGCGCCGGAATGGACTTCCGCAATGTAAATGAAGCCATTGCACAGCTTGAAAGCGAAATAGCCGAACTCAAAGAAGCTGTTGCCGCAAACGACGCGGCAGGTATGGACGAAGAACTTGGCGACGTTATCTTTTCCTGTACCAATGTTGCAAGGCAGATAGGCATTGATTCGGAGGAATCACTTACCCGTTCAACGGAAAAATTCATGGACAGATTCAAAAAGACAGAAGAAATGTTAAGATGCGACGGGATCGATATGCGCTCCCTGAACATAGATGAGCTTGACGTCTATTGGCGGAAAGCGAAAACAAAATAAACAATGGGGCTTACCCATTATAAAATTTATGGAGGTAGTTAAAATGACAAAAGCAGAGTTGATCAATGCGATCGCAGAAAAAGGCGGACTTACAAAGAAGGATGCTGAAAAGGCTCTCAATGCTGTAACAGCTTCTATCACAGATGCTCTTGCTTCCGGTGATAAGGTACAGATCGTAGGTTTTGGTACATTTGAAGTACGCGAGAGAAGCGCTAAGGAAGCTATCAATCCCAGAACCAAGGAAAAGATCAAGGTTCCTGCAAAGAAAGCTCCCGCTTTTAAAGCAGGCAAGGCTCTCAAGGACGCTGTTGACGCGTAAGCGGATCAGCCAATCGGCTTTTTGAATGCAGTTGAGCAGGCATGGTTTTTCCTGTCTGCTCTTTTCTTTTTGAAAGGAATGATATTATGCGCCTTGACAAATATCTTAAGATAACAAGGCTGATAAAACGCCGTACTGTTGCGAATGAAGCGTGCGATGCCGGCAAGATATCGGTAAACGGCAATATTGCCCGTGCTTCATATGATGTTAAAGTGGGCGATATTATCGAAATAAACATGGGAACGAAGCCTCTCAAGGTCAAAGTGCTGAATGTGACCGAATATGCCACCAAAGAAAATGCTTCCGACAATTACACCGTTCTGGATAGCTGAATCGTGTGTTTATCTTTTAGAACCCATTTGATGTATTTTCTCGCAAACTTAAACGTCCCCGGATCATTGATCCGGGGACGTTTTTGATAATCATTCTTCAGAAGTATCGTCAGCAGCTTCTTCAATTTCTGCCGGTTCTTCTGTCTCGGGTTCTTCAACGGGAGGCTCAGGCTTTATCAGCTTTGCGCCGCATTTACCGCAGTAATCGTCATCAACAGGACAAGCGGCTCCGCAGCTCTGGCACTTAACAAGCCCCTTTATCGCAAGTATCTGACTCTTCATTTCCTCGATAGCGTCGGCGGAAGCTGTGATCGCATTTACCGTTTCAGCTATCTCCTCGTCCGGATTATCCTTGTATTTATCATAATAATACTTTCCAAGGATAACATAATTCTCGCTGATAGAACGTTCGGAAGCAATGATCTTAGCGTTCAGTTTAGCGGAATTTCCGACCTGTTTGGTTTTTTCTCCTACGGTCTTTCCCGTTTCGGAAATGGTATCGCTTATCTTCTTTAAAATATCGCTCATAATAGTTCCTCCATTCAAAAATATTATTTTATTCTGCTTGACGATAATATTATATCACATATAATATTAAATGTCAATACCCTTTTATAATTTTTATTACATTTTTTTCTTCCGGAACATCGCTTTTTTCTCCATAGTGAAAAACGTCCGAAAATTCTTCGGCTATACCGTCAATGTCACATTCGGAAGACGTATATAGAACGGCAAGTCTGTCGCCCTTTTTTACCCTGTCGCCAACGGTTTTGTCAAAAACTATCCCGGCGGAAGGATCTATGGCAGCGTCTTTGGATATACGTCCTGCGCCGAGCTTCATGGAAACAAGACCTGCTTTTTCACAGGATATTCCGCAGATATGACCGTCCTCGGCGGCAAAAACTTCTTTTTTCCTCTTTGCCTGTGGGAAAAGGCTGTAATCATCTATCACCCCGGGATCTCCTCCCTGAAGCTCTATCATTTTACGCAGGCGCTCCAGAGCTGCACCGCTTGAAATGGCATTTTCCGCAAGTCTGCGGCAGTATTCTGCGCTGCCTTTTTCTGCCGTGAACAGCATCTGCGAAGCCAGCTCCACCGAGATCTCATAAAGATCTTCAGCCGAATGCCCTTTCAGAACCTCTATCGCTTCGATAACTTCAAGAGAATTTCCTACAGCGCGTCCCAACGGCTTGCTCATATCCGTAATAACTGCGGAACATTTTCTGCCTGCGCTTTCACCTACATTCACCATTAGCCGGGCAAGTTTTTCCGCGTCGGCAATATTTTTCATGAATGCTCCGTCGCCGACTTTTACGTCAAGGACTATCCCGTCTGCTCCGGAAGCAATTTTCTTGCTCATAATTGAAGAACATATCAGTGGGATACTGTCAACTGTAGCGGTAACATTTCTAAGAGCGTATATCTTTTTATCCGCAGGAACCAGATCGCCCGTCTGGCACGAAACGGCAAGCCCTGCGGAACGGACATTTTCAATGAATTTTTCAAAAGAAAGCGACGTGTTCAATCCGGGAACGGACTCCAGCTTATCTATAGTACCTCCGGTATGCCCAAGTCCTCTGCCGGACATTTTCGGAACATAAACTCCGCATGACGCCACTATCGGAGACACGATCAGCGTTGTCTTGTCCCCCACCCCTCCGGTGCTGTGCTTGTCAACGCTGTATCCGTCAAGATCAAGATCTATCATCTCTCCGGAATGTGCCATAGCCATTGTAAGATCGGCAGTTTCCCTGTCCGATAAAGAAGAAAAGCATACCGCCATAAGGAATGCGGACATCTGATGATCGGGAATGATGCCGGCAGTATAGCCGGCAGTCACCCAGTTTATCTCGTCCGTACTCAATTCAGCGTTACGCTTTTTTTTGGTAATTATTTCATACATTGTCATAATACTTCAATTCCCGTAAAATAATATTTCAGTATATCACTGTATGAATATCCCTGTTTTGCAAGAATATTTGCGCCGTTCTGGCTCATGCCGACTCCGTGACCGTATCCGTATGTAGTAAAGGTAAATATTCCGTCGCTGTAGGAGACGTCAAACGCTGCGCTTTTCAGTTTGTAATTGAAAACGGTCTCGCGCATTTTTCTTCCGGAAATAGTTGTCTGATCGTCGATATTTATGGAAGAAACATAATTGCCGTCTATGTAAGCCTGTATCTTTATCCAGTTCGTAGGATCGTCCGAAAGAGTTATGCCGAGAGAATTTTCAAGATAATATTTCATTTCGGACTCGCTAACCAGTTTTACAACGCCGTAATTCGGATCGCTTACCGCGTCAAAAGGACAAGCAACGCTTTTAAGGTACGGGAAACTTCCTCCCCAGACATTTTTGGCGTCCGCAGTATATCCCGACGAAGAAGCCATATATACCGTCTGCGCAACGCTGCCGTTATAGTAGCAGCAAACTCCCCAGACAGATGATACCATATCCTTTATTCTCTGCGAAGGATTTTTCTTTACAAGCACCGACGGTGTAAGACCGTTTACGTTATGGTATTTAACGTAGGAATAAGCCGCTACAGCCTGTGCTTTTATAGCTTCGTCGCTGAAACTTGAGGATATTTCATTATTGACTATCCAGCAGATAAGGTCATAAGCGTTTACCGTCTGGACGGCTCCGTCAAAACGTGCCGTAAAAGTCTCACCGGTAAGATCTCCCGAACCGTTTTCAACGCTTACAGATACCGACGTATCCTGCGGCAGAGCTTCACTGTTTACGTCAAACAGCGTAACAACTATCTCTCCGGTAACTTCCGGTTCATCCTGATAATCAATATCCGGGAAGAACGGTTCTGTGACCACATCACTGTCGTCGGCATAATAATCATCTTCCGAACCGAATATTTCTTCGGTCTCATCGGTATAAAGCGTGCTGTCTTTGAAACTGTCGCCGCCATAGACCGACTGTTCCTGCGCTTCGGCACTGTCGTCATCATAAATATCAACGTCATAATCTTCCGGATATTCTTCTTCCGGTTCGTTATACTCGTCATTTTCCGAAGGCAGAACAGGCTCTCTTTCATCAGATTTAGAATATGACGAAGGAACAGCCGTTACCGCCACAGGGAACGCTTCCTCGTCAAAGCCGTCATTTTCTTCCGGAGGCGTTGTTTCAGCAGGGATATCATCACGCTCCGGAAGCGGCATATCATGCTTTTCCGGAACTGTCACCGCATTTTCCTGCGGTGGGAGTTCTTCTGCTGCCTCTGCAAGAAGTTTATCGCCGTTTTCTTCATCATCATAATAATATTCAGGAGATATCTGAGAATCCTCAACATCTTCCACCATACACAGCGCAAATGTGCAGAAATTACCGGCCAGCATAGCTGCTGTGGTTATCCCCAGCACTGCATTCAGCTTCATTTTTGACCCCTTCTTCCTTGTTGAACGTCTGAAATACTTGTTTATCCCTGATATGATCCGCCGTTATACTTATAATAAATGGCAGGCCATTTCGGGTTTGGATTGACTTCAAATCCCGACAGATCCATGTTCTCCGGAGTTTCTCCGTCGCGGAGCTTTCTGCCTATTATGACATGGCGCGCAGGCTCCCACTCATAAGAACAGGTCGAAAGTGTTATATACTTATCGTTTTCATTGGCGTCGATACCGGTGAAGAAATGACTGCGTTCCGTTATTTCCTTTATAAATGTGTCAAAAGGATACTGGTCATTAAAATTGATATAGTTCTGATAATCAAAAACATAACCGTTGTCATGCTCCGGTTCGGTATTCACAACAAACGACGAAATAATTACATAAACGCTGTGTTCATATCTGTTGTCAAAATAAATGAATGGATTTTTCAGCCAGTATTTATCATCCCATTTATAATAGTCCAGTTCGCCGAACATAGTACCGTCGCGCTGATTATGACCGTAAAGTATTATATTGTCCGACTGAAGATCCGCATAATCGCTGACGTTATCCCTGTAATCGGCAAAAACCGTTCCGCAGGAACGCGTCTGACCGTAAATATTCTTTTTAAGGTAATAATCATTGTCAGCAGCCTGAACGACGGCTTCGTTTACCCTGTCCGGAATGGAAACATATCCCACATAATCCGGATTTATGGCAAGCATTTCATCGGCAAACGGAAGATTCACTAACGGCTGCCTTATGATCTCACCGTTTTCATCTACTTCTGTGACCGTTGTCTGTACAGGATCTGCTTCCGCAGACTGCTGCTGATTGATCTCTTTATATCTGCTGTCGATATGTAGATTATTCTGTTTTGCTTCATAGATATGATAGAAATAAACGCCCAGTACGATACCGCACACTATCAGCGCCGCTATAGCCAGAAGAGCTATTATCTTGCTGACTATTTCTCCGGGCGGATCGCCTTTCATTGGAATAAACGCTTCCGCAAAAGTCTTTTTCTTCTTTTTTGCCTTTGGCTTATAGCGTGGAGCCGAACGTACTTCATCCGACATTGCCATTTGCCGATCATCCCTTTCTTGGATCTTCCACACATAAAATATTTTGCTGCCGCCGTTCCTGCGCATTACCGCCAAGAACAGCGCTGTTTGTTTATTTAAGCAGCAGTTTCCGTTTCAGGACTTTCTTCTTCCGCAGCAGGAACTTCCGTAACGGCGCTTTCTTCCGAGGAAGTTTCTTCATCTTCTGAAACGCTTCCGGCAGTTTCTTCCGCAGAAGTTTCTGTCTTTTTGGACTTTTTCTTTGTTGTTTTTTCTGTCTCTTCCTCAGAAGTTTCCGTCTTTTCGGACTTTTTCTTTATAGTTTTTTCGGTAACTTCTGTCTCCGGAGCGGAAGTCACATCATCCGGTGGGATAACGAGCCTTTCATCACTTTTCACGCCGGAACCGTTATTGCTCTTGTTATTTGATTTTGCCCATGTGGTATATTCGGTATCTTCATATATTGCTTCCGTTTCCGAAATACCTGACGTTTCGCCCGACATTATAGCTTCCCAGTCGACGCCCTCGGCATAAGGATTAAGATACGCCTCCGAAAAGTCGTAATCGTCAACGCTTTCACCTTCGCGAAGCTTTCGTGCAAAAACAACGAACCGCGAATCGGTAAATTCGTTTGAACAGGTCGAAAGACAAAGCAGCTTGTCGCCGAACTGTACATCTACCGGAGAAACGATCTGATTCCTCTTCTGCACTTCATTTATATACCAATTGAATGTAGATTCATCATTAAGCGTTTCTATATAATCGTGATAATGAAACACCTCGCCGTTGCTGTCCTGATTTTCATATATGCTTGTAACAAAGAAAGCATATATAAGGTATTCGCCCGTCTCAAATTCGGGACTGAATTTTACCGTAGGGTGCTCGCTGTAAAATTCCGGATCATTCTTGTAATATTTAAGGTTGCCGAACATGGTGCCGTCCTCCTGATTGTGACCGTAAAGCACGATATTCGGTGATGTGTAATCCTCCGACAGGGTACATCTGTAATCCATAAAGACCGTACCCGCCTTATTGTATCCTCCGGAAATATTTGTTCTGAGGTATTTATCATTGTCATTTCCCTGAACTATAGGTTCATAGATATCACAGCCTTCTACCTCAAGATATCCTACATAATCGCTGTTTATCTTCTTGTAATATTCGGCAACATCAAAATTATGCTGAGCCACCTCTTCCTCCGTCGGAGCGATCGTCTGAACATTTCCCTCGTCGTCAATATATGTGGCTGCCGTTGTAGTTATGATGCTTTTTGCCTGTTCCTTTATATCCTGCGCCGCACGGGACTGGATAAGAGTGCTGACGAGCATTATCCCTGCTCCGATAAATACTATAATGGCAATAAGGAATATTATCTTGCGGATGATCTCCCCTATGCTGTCGCCTTTTACGGGAAATATCCCTTTAAGAAATCTCACTGCCCATTTATCGTTCACGTCCTCGGCGGCATCAGCATTTTCATCAGGTACCGCTGCGGTCGGAACTGCGGCTTCTTCTTGTCCGTCTGTGGGAATATCTTCTGTCTCCGGGTCATCTTCTTCCGGTATTCCGGGGATCATCTCCGCATACGCAGCTGCTTCTTCTGCCACGCTTTCAGCCCATTTTCCTGCGGAAGTATCTTCTTCGTCAATTTCCGGCGCAGCTTCTTCATGAACGTCGGAAGTTTCCTCACCGGCAGCTTCTTCAACAAGAAGTTCCTCATTTATTTCTGTGTCATCATCATTGCCGTCTGCGAATATTTCTTCCGTTGTTTCTGTGTCATCATCTTTTTCTTCGGCAGACATTTCTTCCGATACTGCGATATCATCGCTCTTTTCTTCCGGAATATCTTCCGCGCCCTCACCGAACAGTCCCACCGGAGCAAACATCGGTTCTCCGGGATCTACGCCGGAAAATTCCTGTTCCTCCCCGTCCTCATAATCATCATACTCCGGATCGGCATGAACGTCGGATACCGTTTCCTGCGGCGTTTTAACTGCTGTATCGTCCGCAGGAGCGGACGTCTCATCGGCTTGAACGCCGTCCGCATCATGATCTTTATTTTCATATTCAGCAAGTATATCATCAAGAGTGAACTTTTTATCATCAGACATTATAAAAGACCTCGGTTATCTGCCGTAAATGAAATTATAATCGGGTTCGAGCATATCCATGTTCAGTTCTGCGCGCGACGTATCAACTTCGGGGCTTTCTCCGTCTCTTGTGCGCCTTGCGATAACGACAAATCTTGAAGGCTCAAACTCGTTTGAACAGGTGGAAAGCGTAATGAACTTATCATTCTCATCGAAATCCACCCCGGTATTAACGGCGGTTCTTTTCATTACATTTTCTTTGAAATCCTCGAATGTACGCTTTTTGGTGAAATTTATGTAGTTGTGGTAATCAAAAATAATGCCGTCTCTGGTCTGTTCAGGCTCTATCTCTATAACGAACAGTGCGATTATCTTGTAGGTGTATTCTTCATACAGACTGCTGAACGTAAATGTAGGATGCTCAAGATAAAAATCAAAATTTTTGGTATTTTCTTTCTTTATCTTATATCTTTTAAGAGAGCCGAACATACTCATATCAGCCTGATTATGACCGTAGATAACAACGTTGTCCGTCTGGTTTTCGTCATAATCGTTTATAATACTGCGGAAATCAATGAATATCTGTCCAGCCTTATTGCTGTTGCCGTAAAAATCCTTATCCATGTAATAATCATTGTTATCCGTCTGTAAAACAACGTTGTCGATATTAGTTCCGGGAACGGTAAGCCAGCCTGCAGTATCGGGATTTTCTTCAACAAAGCTTTTGATATTATCCAACATTACCAGCGGAGGCGGTTCGGTCTCGGATACCGGCTCTTCCGTCTCGGGAGGAGCGGTGGTCGTCGTCATCTGAGTTATCACCGTAGGTTCGTTGTGCTGTTCACGCTGTTTTTTTATCTCAGCTCTGTTCTGTGCCTGCTTTATAAAATACACCGCAAGTATTGCCAGTGCAGCTACAAGTACCAGCGAAGCCACAATGGTCACTATCTTTCTGGATATTTCCTGAGCCGTATCGCCTTTCATCGGGATAAATCTTTCCGCGAAGCTATTTTTGCCTTTATATCCAGACATGGGAAACACCTCGTTTATCTGTAGATTACGTTCCAATCCGGTTCTTTAGCGTTCGGATTGAGGTACGCCTGTGAAACGTCCACCGTTTCGTCCTCGCCGTCCCTGACTTTTCTTGCAAAGACAGCAAAGCGCGAATTGGAAAACTCGTTTGAACAGGTAGAAAGTGTCAGGAACTCATCTCCGTATTCCACATCAACAGGAGTTATTATCTGGGAACGGAGCATAACGTTATTTATAAAATCGTCATATTTTTCTCTGGTGCTGAAATTCAGCCTGTTGTGGTAGTCAAAAACATATCCGTCCGCCGTCTGTGATTCAAGCGTAGGCGTTACAAAATACGCAAAAATTTTATATACGTCCGACCTGTAATTTGAACTGAACTTTATAACAGGGTGCTGGGAATAGTAATTTATGTCCTTTTTATAGTTTGCAAGGTCGCCGAACATTGTCTTATCTTTCTGGTTGTGACCGTAAATTATAAGATTATCCGACCTTTCATGCGCATTCAGCACGTTTCTCATATCAAGGAATATAGTTCCGGCTTTATTTGAACTGCCGTCGAAAGCTGTTTTCAGATAAGCCTCATTGCCGTCCTTAGTCCGTTTCTGGACCACCGGCAGGGATATGTTCGTGCCGTCTATCTGGACCCAGCCCACTGTATCGGGATTTATTTCCAGCAGTGCTTTTGCGCTGTCAAGGAGTTCGCCGTTGTTGTCGCCCTTGTCAACATAGGTATACCAGATATTTTTAAGTGAATCGTTCAGGAATTTTGCGCTTAAAGATTGCCTGAGTTCGTTTGCAAGTATGACGCCGCAGGCTATAAGCACAAGTACAGCAAACTGAGTAAACAGCTTGCTTGCAATTTCCTTAGCGCTGTCCCCTTTCTGTATAAGGAGCCAGTGACCGCGCTGTTTCTTTTTCTTTGCCTTTACAGCCTTTTTATAGGCTTTGCGGGCGCTTCCGGACAGTGCCATATTTCAAGAGCTTCCTCCAATCATGGGCATCGATAATATCCGATACTATAATAATACACCATTTTAGTCAAATCGTCAAGGAAAACCGAATATTTTGTAGCAAATAACAAAACCTTTCATCTTATTTACACAAACTTATCAAAAATATATTACAAAACGGCAGAAAAGTTACAGTTTTATTACTTTCAATTCGGTATTTTTTACAGCCTCCGCGATCAGCGGCTCAAAGTCAAACGCATTCTGGGCGGCTTCCACGTCCGCAGGAACAGGTCTTGTTTTAGGGTGTTTAGGAGTAAACACCGTGCAGCAGTCCTCATACGGTTCTATGGAAATATCAAACGTATCTATCTTTCTTGCGATCTCTATTATTTCCGTCTTGTCCATTCCGATAACCGGACGGAATACCGGCATACGGCATACGGCGTCGGTGCATACAATCGCTCCCATGGTCTGGCTTG
>CANQZR010000055.1 GCA_947628405.1 uncultured Clostridia bacterium | reverse complement strand
CCCTCGACCCCACCAGCGCGGCTGCGCTGGACCAGCTATTGTTTTTTTTATTTTGTTCCGCTAAATTATCATTTATTGATACAATGGAAATCAATCCTTTGTTGTGATATAGCCAAATAAAATAATATCAATAATAATTTTTTCGCTGATTTTACCATTCGATAAAATCAAGAGTAAGCGCGTCCATTATGATATCAATATTAGGCAGAACTCTTTCCTTTATGATATCGGCAGCATTTTTTAGCCTTTCTTCATATGTAATATCCGTATCGTCCGCAGAAAGATAAACATACGCCTTGCGGTATTCGCCGAATATTTTTACTGCATTTACGGCTCTTTCACGGTCCTCCCGTATTGAACCGGTAAAATACATGGCTGTAAATTTTTCAAGAAAATGCATACTTATATCATTTCCCGGATCGGTATTTTCTCCGCCTTTTCCCGTCTCAAAAAAATATGTGCAGGCAAAATAAACTTCACAGATATCATATATCGGATGACCGCGCATAAGTTCTCCCATGCCGATCATAAGCAGTTCATCATCCCGTATCATGATATTATTTTTTTTATAAAGATCGCCATGAATCACCGTATTTCTTTCCGGAACGGAATCAATTAATCTGTTAAGCTCGGACATTTCATCATCGGTCAGAACGCCCTCAAGCTCTGCAAAACGCTGACGGTAAACATCATTTGCACTGACAAGTTCGCCGCAGTCAAGCTCTGTAGAATGAAGCTTTTTTGTAAGCATGATAAACTTTTCAACATATTCGTCAAAATGTTCCGGATCGTTTTTCAGGCGGTCAACAAATGTATCCGACCGGACAAGTTCAAAAACAACGCCGTATCTTTCTCCGCATTTTACAATATCGAATGAAATTGCGGTGGGTATCCCATTTATAAAAGCCTGTTTGGCAAAATTCATTTCACGTCTTATATCTTCAAGATCGGATCTTTTATATATCTTTACTATCGTGTCACGATCGAGCCGATAGACCGTATCTATTTCACATTCTTCTATAACTTCGCAGCCCTCAACGGATATTTCGCGCAAGGTCCTGCGAATGTCTATTATATCGGTGAAGCCTGCCATATCGAGCAGTTCATATACCTCGCACGAAACGTTTACAATGTGCAGATCCGGCTTTGCCTTTTTTACTTTAAGTATGGCTCTCATTCCGGCGCTTGAGATATATTTAAGTTCTTTTGCATCAATAATGATCTTTTCGGCTTTATGTTCATCTATTGAATGCAGTATTTTTTTGCCAACAGATACTGCATTTGCGGAATCTACTCTTCCGGTCAGCCTTACTGTCAGGACATTATTATTAAAAATAATTTTCACGGTATAACACTTTCTTTTGCAAAAAATTTTTTATAAACGGTATCTGATCTTATTTTTCGTATATTGCCGCAGCAGGATCTTTAAAAGCAGAGCATTATAGTAGACGTCAGTTCTGTAACTTTTTTGTTATGGTAAGGATATTCTGTCCGTCTTTATATTCGTATGCCACGCTGTCCATACTTTTCTTTACCATATAGATCCCAAGTCCTCCGACTTCTCTGTCGTCGGCAGACAAGGTCGTATCCGGATCTTTGCTTTTTAATGGATCATATGGAACGCCTCTGTCAATAAAAGTTATCATCAGGGAAAGCGGTCGGGCTTTTACTTCTGTCCGCACCGTTACCGTTCCTGTTTCGGCGCCATACGCATACTTAACAATATTGCTGAAAAGTTCGTCTACTGCAATATCTATATGGATCTGCGTCCTCACAGAGCAGCCGAAGCCCACGATCTGTTCATTTACAAAGGCAGTAACTCCGGCAATATTTTCCGTCTTTGCATCAACGGTGAGCTCTTTCATTTTGCAAGCATTCTCCTTTTGTATGTTCAAAACGAATAGGTTCACTATATCCATTCAAGGAAAAACAAGCCCGATCCCGGATCATGTGTCGTTATGCATATTCAGCCTGATACGCGCCGTAAACGTTCCTTTTCCCTCGTCAAAGCAGAATTTTGCGCTGCCGCCGTATTTCTCCGCGGTATGTGCAATGCTGCGCAGACCGTATCTGCTGCCTGTGCCTCCGAGAAATGCTTCGGCGGACAGGAATTTTTCTTCCGGGTGAAAATGGCGGTCGATCTGTACCTCCGTACAGGAATTTGATATTTCTATAGCAAATGAACCCTGCACCGTACCTACCCGTATAGATATCCAACTGTTATCGGAACATTTTTTGCAGGCTTTTATGGCATTCTCCATAGTGTTGCCAAAAAGCACAGTAAGATCTGACGGCTCTATCGCAAGATCGTCACACTCTGCGCTGACTTCGCATTTTATGCCCTCGTCCCTTGCAATGCCGATATAATACTGGAGCAAGCCGTTTACCGTCATATTTTTGCAGTATACCTCGTTATCGCGCTTTACGGTAGTGTCTATCAGCTTGGAGAGATAATCTTTCATTTCATCAAGCTGTCCTCTGTCCAGCATATCGTTCAGGGAATTATAATGATGCCGCATATCATGGCGCATACGACGGGTACTTTCCATATCGCCGACGATCTTTTCATATTGAAGCTGCTGTATCTCCATTGCGCGGCGCTGCTCGCTGTCGAGCTTACGTCTGACGGATTCACGGAATATAAGCCAGTATATCAATATCTGATCCAGAGTCATAAATATCATAGGTGTAGAAAAATACCCGAAAATACCCACTTTTCCCGTTATTATCGCATAGTAGACCGTCATTATAAAATAAAACACCGTGAAAAAAGTAACTATAAAAAATTCCCGGCGCATATTCTGGGTATCTATGATCTGGATATATTCCTTCAGCGGACGTATCACGATAACAAGAAGCAAAGGCAGAAGAACAGCCGTTACTATTGAATACAATACAAGAAATCTGACCGTATAGGGATATATCGTTGTATCCGCCTGATCGGGATATAAAAATGAATATGTGATATTAACGATTAGGAATACCGTTACCGCATAGAAGATAACAATAAAAAATACAAGCAGTTTTTTCATTACTGATTCTTTTATCAGCCAGATATACGCCGATAAAATAAGTATTATGGCAAGCATCATAAGCGGATCGGATATAACAACGTGCCTCGGATATTTTTCCATATCGCGCAGGCATAGTATCGCCGAAAATCCTGACGCCATTATCACGGAAGCGATAGTCATCCATATAAATACCGATCTGCGCTTGAAGCGATATACCTCCTTAGAAAAAGGAATAAATATCAGCAGCGCGCACGGGAAAAACTGCAAAAGAAATCCCAGAGCATTCTGTAAAAAAGCAGCCACGGATCACCCCTCCTTAAATCCTTTGCGTTTTGAAAGCCGGTCAAACACATAATTATCATACGCAGCGCGGATAGCGGCGCTCTGACGTATCGCAATGGGGAGCTTTATACCGTCCTGAAGAATGCAGGTGTCCGTTCCCATCTGTGCAATATGATCCATATTTACGACGATACCGCGGTTTATTTTAAGAAAATTGCCGTTCATTTTCTTCTCCAGTTCGTTGAATGACATCCACACTTTGAGTTTTTGTCCGTCAGCAAGCAGAACATTTACCGCGTGATTGTCATTTTCAAGAAGACATATCTGATCAAGAAATACCGTATATCTTTCAGAACCTACCGCCAGAGAGATACGCTCGCGATATTCAGAGTGCAGTTCTGTCAGCCGTCGGAACGCCTCCGCAATTCCTTCCGGCGTTATCGGCTTTACCAGATAGTGCAGGGCGTAAAGAGAAAATGCGTCTACGGCGTGTTCCCTGCTTGTAGTAACAAAAACGATACCTGTTTCCGGAGATACCGCCTGCAATTCCTTAGCAATATCAATACCGTTCTCGCCCGGCATATATATATCCAGAAATACTATATCAAACGGCGGATCTTTCTTTGCCGCAGTCAGCAAAGCTGTGCCGTTATTGAATGTTTCAGCGCTTTGCGTTGTATCAAAGCATTTAAGTGCTTCTTCAAATTGTTTTTGCTCCTGCAGATCATCATCACATACTGCGATCCGCATATAACATTCCTCCTAAAACGAGCCGGAAAGATATCCGGCACCGCAATATATCATTTTCCGGGATATTACAGTTATATTATACCATAACTCCGGCAGTGTTTTCAATGCAAATGACATGACGTTTACGAAATAAAAACTGACTTTTACGAAATCCCGGTTCAGGGTATATGTTATAATTTACAAATTTTAAGCCATAAAATAGTCAAAAGTAACAAGCATGAAAATAATAAGATGATGAACAAGGCGTAATATAGTGTTGAAAGTGGAGAGTTAAGAGCTGAGATATTATAATTTAGCAGCAAGTTAAAAATCAGCTTTTTGCCGCAATATAGCTTTCAAAAATTTGTGCAAACCGTAAAAATGCTTCAAAATCAAATTGTTCATATAGCTGAAAATAAAAAAATTTTTTCTTGGTATGAAAAATTCCGCCGTTCTGAATTGTTTTCATTATATAAGGAATTTCAAAGGAGGATATTTATGAGATCCAAAAAAATTTTTTCAGCAGTAATTTCTTTGCTTTGCGCGGCAGCTTTATCCGCGTGTGCTTCCGACGAGCAGACCGCAGAAGAAACGGTTTCTTTTAGCGAAATAGTATCGGAAACCTCCGGAACGGTCACCGAAGATGTCCGTATAGAAACAACATTCCCGTCATCTGAAAAAAATAATGCCGTTCCCATACAGACAGACGCTGTCACTGCCGCTCCGCATATTGTGGAAACTGCCGTTTGCGTAACGGAAGATACCAACGTTTACGAAGTGGGGGAAATTCCCGATGAAACGACTGAAACACTTTACGAAGCAGGGGAGATCCCCGATGAGACCACCGAACCGCCGATAGACTATCCCGAGCTTGAACCGCTTACCGCCGAGCGGGAACAGTCGCTTAAAGAGGATTTTGCCGCGTTTATGAATGAAACCAACGAAACAAATTTTGAATTTCTTCCGGAAGATGCGGTAATTGATAAGTATTACGGCACATATCACGGCTGTGAAGTAGTTTTTATGTATGATGCCGAACATGGCATGACCGAAGATTATGTTGAATTTGAATTGGGAGGATATACATTCGGTCACACTTGCGGCAGCCTTGATATTTATATGCACATTGATAACGGATTTGTAGGTATAAGCAGCGCATATGACAGCGGATATCTTGATGACGACGATCTTGCGGCAATATATTATTACTCGGTAAACTGATAAGATACGGAATATCCGTTTATCCCACGAACTGATATGCAAAAAAATACCGGCTCGCTTTAAGCGGAGCCGGTATTGCTTTATTTATCTGAATTTATCCTTATCAGCTTTTCGGTGAACTCGCTTTCCGGTATCGGCTTTGAGTAATAAAAGCCCTGCGCGGAATCACAGCCGCATCTGCTGAGAAATGCAGCCTGTTCGCCGGTCTCAACGCCTTCGGCAACAATGTCAAGACCGATATCCTGAGACATTGAGATAGTGTGCTCTATTATTTTTCTGCCGCGTTCGGAATCCATAAATTCTTCAAGAAATCTTCTGTCTATTTTCAGAACGTCAAATTGTGTGGATTTAAGCATGTTAAGTGAAGAATATCCCGAACCGAAATCGTCCATAAGCATTGTAAAGCCTGCCTGCTTCATCTGCTTTACGATATCTTCAACTCCTATCGAATCCACCGTTTCGGTTATCTCAAGCTCAAGCATGGAGGTGGGGATATCGTATTTTGTGATAAGCCTTTTCATTTCACCGATAACGTCGAAAGTCCGTATGTATTCACGGGAGATGTTTACCGATATAGGTACGGGAGGTATGCCCTTGTCGATCAGCTCCCGTATTTTTTTGCATGCCTGTTCCCATATGAAACAGTCAAGCCTGAGGATAAATCCGTTTTCCTCAAATATGGGTATAAATTCGGCGGGCGATATGATGCCTTTCTGTGGATGTATCCAACGGGCAAGCGCTTCCGCGCCGATTATCCGTCCGGTGCTTATGGAATATTTCGGCTGAAGATACATTGCAAATTCATTGTCGAGCAGAGCTTTGTGCATATCTTCTTCAATGGATTGCTTCTTGTGAAGCTCCTGACGCATGGATCGGTCGTAAAACAGGATATTCTCCATAGCGTTGCCTTTTATAAGCTGCCTTGCAAGAGAAGCATTGTCGCCGTGCTGCCTTGTGTGTAGGCTTCTGTCGTCAACTATTGAAACGCCGAATATGAACCTGTATTCCATTCCGTCGTATCCGGAGAGCATACTTTCCAGCTTGTGGATAAGGTCAAAGATCTCCTGCTTTTGCTCAAAAGGAGTTACGATCATGAATACGTCTGCGGTAAGACGGCAGAAAGGCTGTTTGTCGGTGCATATTATAGCAAGCGAATCGTTTATGAAACTAAGAAGTTCATCGCCTTTTTCAACGCCGTAAGTTTCGTTTATCAGCTTGAAACGTTCGATATCAAACTGTATGAAAGCTATATCTTTGTCGGGATTGGAATTTATCGCTTCACGGCAGCGTTTTGAATAAAAGCGCGGATTTTTGTCTGAAGAGAAATAGTGAAGAATTTCTCTTTCTAAAATTTCGCGCGGCATATACGGTCTGATGTTATAGTGGATATCGGTTATCCTGCCGTCTTTTCCGCACATGAAAAAGGCGTGGAGATGACACATTCTGAATGCGTCGCTTCCCGGCAGTTTCAAAGATACATCAGTGCTGAGGCTGTTGGTGTCGATACCGTTTATTATCCCTTCATTGATATGTTCGCAGAAAACTTCAAATATGCTTATGGAATCCTTTTCAACGAGCCCTGAGCGCAGAAACATACTTTGCAGATCGTCTCTTTCATCTATATCAAAGGGGAAATTGTCGGAAAGAGGTATAAGCTTTTTATCTGCAACGCTGCAGTATATGTGTATGGTATCATGATCGTTTCGGATAATATCAACTAAATTTTCAGAATATTTTTCCGGAAACTTTTTATCCATAAATACCGCCTCCCTGCGCTGAGCAATATACCCTATTTAAAGAAAGTATACCACTTCCTGAGAAAATTTGCATGTATAAATTATTATCAATTATTTTCCTAAGAAAAAATTTAATTCGATCCGGAAGCATATAACAAGAGCCGGTCCTGCCATAAAGGCAAGACCGGCTCAATACGTCCTGAGATCAGGATATCATACTTTATCAGTTATTATATACTGCAAGCTCTTCGTCAACGATATTTGTGAATAATTCACGTCCCTGTACCCAGCTCTCGAACTGTTCGTTGGCAATGCCGTCATAGAGAGTTCTGATAACGCCGTTATCGCCGGTCATTGTGGGAGAGATACCGCTGCCGTAATCATATGCGAAAGCATATTTTTCATCATCATTGAAGTCCATTACAAGATCGTACATTTCTTCGGTCCAGCCTGTGTTGTTCTTGAGGAATTTTTCCTTTGTTACGTCTGTGTACTGAGGATCGTAGTTTACCATTCTGTTGATGTTGAACCATGTCTTTACAACATCATCATTTTCGCTGCCCTTTACCCACATATATGCAACTATTCTCTTTGCAATGTAGTCCGTGTCGGATTCGGGATCTCTCGGGAACGGAACGATCTGGATAACATCATTGGGATATGCCTGTGTTACGGCATTGTATGCCCATGTACCCATTCCGTAGAAGAGGGTCTCGCCGCCGTTGTCGAATACGTCGTTCTCATACCAGCCGCGCTTTACAAGTGTATTTGCCCAGATATCCTCCAGAACGCCCATAGCACGCTCTATCTTAGAACTGTAGAGGTTGTTTGTAAAGGTATTGCCGTCGTATGTTACAAGAGTATCTCCTGATGTATAAACGAAAGCGTTTGCCCAGTAGCCGCATATACCGTAACGGTCGGTGCCCTGATCAACATATGTTTTCATTATATCGGTGAATGCGTTCCAGTTCCATTTTCCTTCGAGATAAAGTTCATACGGATCGTCAAGGGATTCTTCTTCAACTCTTGTTTTGTTGTACATAAGCAGCTGGAAGTCATTGAAGCTGTAGCAGAGGGGAGCGATATAGTGCTCTCCGTTCCACTGGAGCTTGTCGGCAGTGGTCTTTACGTCAGCCCACATGGGGTCTTCCCAGTCTACAAGGGAATCTATGGGCTGGAATCTTCCCTGACTGATATCATAAGGGAAGTTGCGGTCGGAGTAGATGAAAACGTCCGGCTGTGTACCGCCGAGGATAGAAGTTGCAAGATCGTCATACTGTGTTGTTACCGTTGTAGGCATATATTCGATCTTAGCGCCGTATGTATCTTCAAGGATAGCGACTTCGGTTGAACGTTCGGGGCTGTCGTTAGTAGGGTTCAGGTCATAGAAGCCCATCCATTTAAGTGTTTTGCCGCTGATATCCACCTCGTCCTTGGATTCTTCGGCAACCGTTACTTCAACATTGTCGCCTGTCCATTCGGTCTTTGCCGTGGTGGTGGTAGCCGTGGTAGCGTCAGCGCTTCCGGAATCGGTCTCGCTGCTGCTTGTGCAGGAAGCAAATGAAGCCACGGAAGCTATTGCCAGTATCCCTGCAAGAATTTTTGATCTTTTCACAAAATATTCCTCCTTAAAAATTTAGATTTTAATGCAATGTAATCGTTTGCAAAAAATTCAAGAAACGTGTAATTGTCAACGTTACTTACGTTGACAAAATTATATCATATTTTATCCACAAAGTCAATAAAGAACTTTTAGTTTTGTGCAGATGTACAAATTTTTTAATTTGTTTTATACATTTACAGCACAAGTATATTTCTCTGTAAGGGAATAAGTCGGCTCCTTGCCCGGCTTTGCACTGCATAAAACTTTCCTCGCAGAAAGTTTACAGAAAAATTTTCTTAAACTCTTGCTAAATCTTTCAAAATAGTATACAATAGATATAACAGAGGCTGTGAGCCTCCACTTTATAATGAAAGGATGTCATACCAATGGCAGGATTAAACAAAGTTACAGTAGACGATATCAGCGTCAAGGGCAAGAAAGTCCTCGTAAGAGTTGACTTCAACGTTCCCCTCAAGGACGGCAAGATCACCAACGATAACAGAATCGTTGCAGCTCTTCCCACTATCAAGAAACTCACTTCCGAGGGCGCAAAGGTAGTTCTCTGCTCTCACCTCGGCAAGCCTAAGAACGGTCCTGAGGATAAGTTCTCCCTCGCTCCGGCAGCAGAAAGACTTGCACAGCTCGTTGATACAAACGTTATTTTTGCTAAGGACGATACCGTAGTGGGCGACAATGCAAAGAAAGCTGTTGCAAACATGAAGGACGGCGAGATCGTTGTTCTGGAAAATACACGTTTCCGCGGCAATGAAGAGACAAAGAACGGTGATGATTTCGCTAAGGAGCTTGCAGATCTGGTAGACGATCAGGTGTTCGTTATGGACGCTTTCGGTTCTGCACACAGAGCTCATGCTTCCACAGCAGGCGTTACAAAGTTCGTTAAGGAGACCGCAGTAGGCTACCTTATGCAGAAAGAGATCCAGTATCTCGGCAATGCAGTCGAAGATCCCGTTCGTCCTTTTGTTGCAATTCTGGGCGGCGCAAAAGTTGCAGATAAGCTGAACGTTATCTCCAACCTTATCGAAAAGTGCGATACGCTTATCATAGGCGGCGGTATGGCTTATACATTCCTCAAGGCTAAGGGCTGCGAGATAGGAAAGTCCCTTGTTGACGACGAGAAGATCGACTACTGCAAGGAAATGATGGCTAAGGCTGAAAAAGCGGGCAAGAAACTGCTTCTTCCCGTTGATGCAACGATCGCTGCCGCATTCCCGGATCCTATTGACGGTGCAATAGATGTTGCAACAGTTGACGCAGACAAGATCCCTGCCGATATGATGGGTCTTGATATCGGTCCTAAGACAATGGAACTTTTTGCAGACGCTGTTAAGTCTGCAAAGACAGTTGTTTGGAACGGACCTATGGGAGTATTTGAGAACCCAACACTTGCTAAGGGCACTATTGCGGTTGCAAAGGCTCTTGCAGAGACAGACGCTACCACCATCATTGGCGGCGGCGATTCCGCGGCGGCTGTAATGCAGCTCGGCTTTGCAGACAAGATGTCCCACATTTCCACAGGCGGCGGAGCTTCTCTTGAATATCTCGAGGGCAAGGTACTTCCCGGCGTTGCTGTAATTGCTGAAAAGGCATAAGTTCACAATAAATGTTAAGGCGGAGAGTGTAAGAACTCTCCGCTTTTTTATTAACAAAAAAGCAATATATTCCGCTTGGAAATATGTTATAATATATAGTGAATTTTTAGCATGGTTTTTTCCATGCAATTAATAAAAAGGAGAGTAATCATCATGAACAAGTCCGTCAGAAAAGCCATAATCGCAGGAAACTGGAAAATGAACAAGACCCGTCCCGAAGCCAAGGAGCTACTTGAAGCTATCAAGCCCCTTGTTGCCAATGCAAGCGGTAAAGTCGAAGTTATCGCCTGCGTCCCTTACACAAACCTTGAAACAGCCGTAAATACAACGGCAGGCTCAAACATAAAGATCGGCGCGGAGAACGTCCACTTTGAAAAGAGCGGCGCTTTCACCGGCGAAATTTCTGCCGATATGCTTACCGAGATCGGCGTTGAATATGTTGTTATCGGTCACTCGGAAAGACGTCAGTACTTCGGTGAGACCGACGAGACAGTCAACAAGAGAACAAAGGCTGCTCTTGCAGGCGGATTGAAGCCTATCGTATGCGTAGGCGAACTTCTCTGGGAGCGCGAATGCGGCATTACCGAGGAAGTTATCGCCCGTCAGATCAAACTTGACCTCTTTGACGTTTCCGCCGAGGATGTTAAAAAGACCGTTATCGCTTATGAGCCTGTATGGGCTATCGGCACAGGCAAGACCGCTACCGCAGATCAGGCTCAGGAAGTATGCGCGTTTATCCGTGCAACTCTTGCAAAACTTTACGATCAGGCTGCTGCTGACGCCGTTACTATCCAGTACGGCGGTTCCATGAACGCAGGCAACGCTGCCGAGCTTCTTTCCAAGCCGGACGTTGACGGCGGTCTTATCGGCGGCGCTTCACTTAAAGCTAACGATTTCAATACTATCGTTCAGGCTGCCGTAAACGGCTGATTTTTCCAAAATCTGCAATTTGAAAGGAAAGAGTAACATGAGCAAAAAACCTCTTGCTTTGATAATCATGGACGGCTACGGCATAAACAACGATACCTACGGAAACGCTATCGCTGCCGCAAAAAAGCCGAACCTTGACAGCTATTTTGCTGAATATCCAAATACTATCATCGGCGCTTCCGGTCTGGACGTGGGACTTCCCGACGGTCAGATGGGCAATTCCGAGGTAGGTCACACAAACATCGGCGCAGGACGTATAGTTTATCAGATGCTTGTTAAAATTTCCAAGTCTATTAAAGACGGCGATTTCTTCAGTAATCCCGCTCTTGTTGAAGCAATGGAGAACTGCAAAGCCAAGGGAAGCGCACTGCACCTTATGGGACTTGTTTCTCCCGGCGGCGTACACAGCCATTCCGAACACCTTTACGGTCTGCTTGAAATGGCTAAAAGGAACGGTCTGGACAAAGTTTACGTTCACGCGTTCCTTGACGGACGTGATGTTCCGCCCTCCTCCGCTGCTGAATATATGAAAGAACTTGTTGCGGAGATAAAGAAAGTCGGCATCGGTTCGGTAGCAACTATTTCCGGACGTTTCTACGCCATGGACCGTGACAACTGCTGGGATCGTGTGGAAAAAGCATACAGCGCACTTGTTTACGGTGAGGGTATACAGGAGACAGACCCTGTTGAAGCTATCGAAAATTCCTATAAAAACGAAGTTACCGACGAGTTCATGATCCCGACTGTTGTGGATAAGAACGGCATGATAAAGGAAAATGACAGCGTAGTATTCTTCAATTTCCGCCCGGACAGAGCAAGGCAGATAACACGTTCCTTTGTTGACCCAGATTTCAAGGGCTTTGAAAGAAGAAACGGCTTCTTCCCGGTAAAATTTGTCTGCATGGCGCAGTATGACGCTGAAATGCCTAACGTTTCCGTTGCGTTTCCTCCTGAGCAGCTTGTAATGACAATGGGCGAATATATCAGCAGTCAGGGCATGACTCAGCTCCGTATCGCCGAAACACAGAAGTATGCGCACGTTACATTCTTCTTCAACGGCGGTGAGGAGACCACATTCGAGGGGGAGGACCGTATACTGATAGATTCGCCGAAAGTTGCTACATTCGATATGAAGCCCGAAATGAGCGCGTATGAAGTTACCGACGCGGTAGAAAAAGCTATAGCTTCAGACAAGTATGACGTTATAATCCTGAACTATGCTAACTGCGATATGGTAGGACACACAGGCGTTTTTGACGCGGCTGTAAAAGCTGTTGAAGCAGTTGACGAATGTGTGGGAAGAATGGTTTCCGCTATCCTTGAAAAGGGCGGCGCGGCTATCATCACAGCCGATCACGGCAACGCCGACAAGCTTATGGAACCTGACGGTTCTCCGTTTACCGCACATACGACCAACCCCGTTCCGCTTATTGTTGTGGGATACGGAAAGGATTTCAAACTGCGTGAGGGCGGCGTTCTGGCGGACATCTGCCCGACTATGCTGGAGATACTCGGACTTCCTCAGCCAAAGGAAATGACAGGCAGGTCTTTGATAATCAAATAACGGCGAACTCCCCTGATCGTTATATGAGCAGGGGAGTTCTTCTGTGAATTTTTACCTTTATCTTCGGGAAAAATATCACATAAATTCATAATTTTGTATTGCTTTTTGTGTCGATATGCTGTATAATAAATTTGTATGCGAACGTCCGTTGAGTCAGCTCTGAGGACATAGCAAATTCTGAAAGGAGTATGTACATATGATCTATTCACATGAGGTTGAAAAAATGTGCCCCGTCGCGCAGGGCGTTGCGCACGGTGCAGCGCCTATCCCCGAAGAAGCCAAGTGGGTCAAGGCTAAGGAAATAAAGGATATTTCCGGCTTTACACACGGCATCGGC
>CANQZR010000054.1 GCA_947628405.1 uncultured Clostridia bacterium | reverse complement strand
CTATAGCTGTTGGAAAGAGGGGAACGCTCTGCAAGAGAGAGCGTTCCCCTTGGCACTAACGATTACTATAGTTTAAGTCTTGCCAAACAGCCCAGTGAGCTGTTTGGCAACATATATAAATAAATTTTGCTTTGTCCAAAACAGTCCATCGGACTGTTTTGGAAATTCTGAATTTTGCGCGAAGCGCAAAATTATCATTTATTAGTAAATATAAAAAAAGTTAAAAATCAACTTCTTGTTACGACATAGCCATTTCAAAAAGAAAAAGAGCATACATTGTGTATGCTCTTTCTTATTCTTTATAAGATCAATTATTCAGCATCAGAAGTTTCATCCGCAGGCTGCTCATCGGCTTTTTCTTCAAGAAGAGCACGGATAGAAAGGCTGATACGCTTTTTCTCACTGTCGATCTCGGTGATCTTTGCTTCCACCTCTTCGCCAATAGAAAGCACATCCTTGATGTTTGAAACCTTCTTATCAGCTATCTGTGAAATGTGGATAAGTCCGTCTATGCCGGGGATTATCTGCGCAAATGCGCCGAACGGAGTAATAGAAACGATCTTAGCCTTTATAACATCTCCCGTATTATATTCAGACTCAAACTTTACCCACGGATTGTCTGCGTCTTGCTTGTATCCAAGAGATATCCTGCCTGCTTCTTTATCAAGTTCCTTAACAAATACCTCGATAACGTCGCCAACATTAACGACCTCTGAGGGGTGCTTGATCCTGTTCCAGCTAAGTTCGGAAATGTGGACCATTCCGTCTATGCCGCCAAGGTCAACAAAAGCGCCGTAATTTGTCAGGGACTTTACTTCGCCCTTGAATACATCGCCCACCTGAACGGTATCCCAGAATTTAGCTCTTGCAGCGTCTTTTTCTGCGTTGAGTACGGCTCTGATAGAACCTACCGCTCTGCCTCTCTGCTCGTTTACTTCTATGATCTTGAACTTAACAGTCTTTTTAAGGAGCTCCTCAAGTTTGTCATCTCTGCGTGCAGTTGCCTGAGAAGCGGGGATAAACACTCTTGTTCCCTCATAAAGAATAATTACTCCGCCCTTTACGACGCTTGAAACTGTTCCCTCAAGAACAGCATTCTCTTCCTTTGCCTTGAGTATCTTATCAAATCCGATAAGAGCGTCTACCCTTTTCTTTGAAAGCGTAACTATACCGTCAGCATCATTTACCTTGATAACGATAAGCTCTACTTCATCGCCGGGCTTTACAACGTCCGCAGGTTTAAGGGAAGGATCGTTTGTAAGCTCGTCCAGTGAAACATAACCGGTATGCTTTGTTCCTACATCAACAATAGCCTCTGCATCATTAACAGCGGTTATGTAGCCCTTCACCCTCTGACCGGTATATATTTTTTTGAAAGAAGCGTCCAATGCCTCCTCAAAATTAAAGTCCTCGTCCAAATTCTGCAATTTTTCACTCATCTGGTTTACAACCTCCTTGATTATATGAGCCGGAGCCGAAGCGCCGGCAGTAACGCCGATAATAAATTTTTCACCGGTGTTATTTTTTGCAAGATCCTCAATTTTACGAAGATCAAGCTCGTCCGCATTTTCAATATGTATGCAGACTTTACAGTTTCTGCCGCAGATGTCCGCGAGCTTAACTGTATTTGAACTGTGTTTTCCGCCTATGACTATCATCATATCGGCGGAATTTGCCAGCCTCACCGCACTTTTCTGCCTTTCCGAAGTAGCGCTGCATATGGTATCCACCATTTCAGCCTGCGGACAGACCGACCGTACAATGTCTTTGCACTTTTCCCATATAGATATATTATACGTCGTTTGCGCGACAATTGCAACCTTTTTTTTGAATTTTGTATAATTTTTTTTCAAAAAATCATCAAGTTCTTTGTCGTCGGCACAAATATTTGCCAAACTATTACAATAACTGACAATTCCTTTTACTTCCGGGTGATCTTTATCACCCATGATGATGATATCATATCCGTCCGATGATCTTTCCGAAACTATCTTATGTATTCGCTTTACAAAAGGACAGGTGCCGTCCTCAAAGGATATGCCATGTTTTTCAAGAACTTCAAAAACATTTTTTTCAGCGCCGTGCGAACGGATTATTACCGTTTCGTCGGTAAGCTGTTCCATTTCCGACAGATCGTTTATTATCCTGACGCCTTTACGGGCAAGCTCGTTCGTGACATCTTTGTTATGGATAATTTCGCCATAGGTAACAACTTTTTTGCCGCTATTTAATATATTATACACGATTTTTACGGCTCTGTCAACACCAAAGCAAAATCCTGCATTTTCCGCAACAATAATTTCAGTTTTCATTAATATTTTCGTCCTCGTTTTCGGCTTTTCCCTCAACAAGTTCCCTGATAGCGTCCATTATCCTTGCCTTGACGGCTTTCAAAGTCTTTGGGGACGTATCGTCAACTGCGATCTCCTCTGCCGGTATCACCTTTCCAAAGCGGAGGGTGAGCTTTGAACGGAAATGCAGCTTTTCTCCCTCGAAGATTATTCCGCACGGGAGAACGTCCGCGCCTGATTTAGCCGCAATAAGAGCAACTCCTGTTTTCCCCTTTCCTACCTTTCCGTCCTTGGAACGCGTTCCCTCGGGAAAGATAACAAGGTGCTTCCCGGAATTGAGGATATCAACCGCATCGTCAATTACTTTCATATCCCCCGCTCCGCGTTTTACGGGGAAAGCTCCCAGCATGGTTATGAACCATGCGAAAAGTTTATTTTTCTGAAAAAGCTCCTCTTTAGCCATATAAGTTACCGGAAGTTTCATAGGCATGGTCAGAATGACCGGATCCGCATAGCTCCTGTGATTTGAAGCCATAACAAGAGGCTTGTCCTGAGGGATATTTTCCACACCCTCTATATGAAAATTATAGAAAAGTTTGTACACACCCATAGTAACGTATCTTACAAAAGCGTTCAAAATTTCACCCCATTTACTGACCTTTACGGGAAATAGTTTCCTTTATCATGGAGATGACCGCTTCCACCGACTGCTCAAAATTCATATCCGTGTTGTCGCACAGAACAGCGTCATCAGCCTGTTTCAGCGGAGCTATATCCCTGTGGGAATCGTTATAGTCCCTTTCATTTACCTCCGCAAGGACGGAAGCAAACGTTACACATTCGCCTTTTTCGGTAAGTTCATTATGACGGCGGCGCGCCCGTTCTTCCGGAGAAGCGGTAAAGAAAATTTTCAGATCCGCATTGGGAAGGACCACCGTTCCTATGTCGCGGCCGTCCATAATTACATTGTTTTTTGCGGCGATCTTTCTTTGCAGGTCAAACAGGAAACTCCGCACTTCCGGTATAGCCGAAACAGCCGACGCCCCCATTGAGATCTCCGGCGTGCGTATCCTGTCGGAAACGTCCTCGCCGTTCAGAAAGACCCTTTGCGCTCCGTCAATGAATTTCAGTTCCGGCGTAATTTCCGCCAGCAGAGGAACGACTTCACCGGCGTTTTTACAGTCCGCGCCTTTTGAAACGGCGTAATAAGCAACGGAACGGTACAGTGCTCCCGTATCCACATAGATAAACCCCAGAGCCTTTGCGGCGGCTTTTGCGACCGTACTTTTCCCTGCGCCGGCAGGACCGTCCATAGCAATGTTTATCGGCATTTTATCACTTCCCGAATTTTATTTTTTTTACTTCAAAAGCCTTTCCCAATCTTTTTCCTTGAATCCCACAAGCACCGTATCTCCGTCCACTGCAATGGGACGTTTTACTAACATTCCGTCCGTTGCAAGCAGGCGGAGCATTTCCTCCTCGGACATATTTCCCAGCTTGTTTTTCAGATCCATTTCACGGTAAAGCATACCGCTTGTATTGAAAAATTTCCGCAGAGGCAGACCGCTCTTTTTGTACAGCGCGGAAAGCTCCTCATATGCAGGATTATTTTCCTTGATATTTCTTTCCTCAAAGGGAATTTTATTTTCTTCAAGCCACTTCCGCGCTTTCACGCAGGTGGTGCATTTTGGATAACATATAAACTGCATTCTTTTCCTCACTTACTCATAGACCTCATCACATCTGCGGATAACTTTTGCAGGGCATACCGTCACACAAGTTCCGCAGGAAGTGCATTTTTCGTAATCTATCACCGCAAGATTATCCTCAACGTGAATTGCGCCGTTGGGACACTTTTTCTCACACATCTTACAGCCGAGACAGCCGTTCTTGCACACCGTGCGGACGATCTTTCCCGGATCCTTTGAAGAACAGCATACGTCAACGGTCTTGTCAACGCCGCGGATAACTATCAGCTTGTCGGGACAAGCCTTTGCGCACAGTCCGCAGCCGATACATTTTGATTTGTCCACTCTTGCAAGTCCGTCCTTTATTGATATCGCTCCCTGCGGACAGACTTTTGCGCAGTCACCGAATCCAAGGCAGCCGTGAACGCAGCCTTTTGAACCGTTATAAAAACGGTTTGCCGCCTTGCAGGACTGAACTCCCTGAAAATTGAATTTGTCTCCGGCGGTATGACAGTTTCCGCTGCATTTTACAACAGCCACCTGTGGGACCATAGTCATTTCGGCAATTCCCATAAGTGCGGAAATTTTTCCAGCAGCTTCAGCGCCGCCCGGTCTGCACATATTGGTAGGAACGCCGTTCTGAACTATAGCTTTTGCATAATCCGCACAGCCGGAAAATCCGCACGCACCGCAGTTTACCTGAGGAAGTATCTCGTTTACCGCTTCAATGCGCTCGTCGGTCTTTACCTCGAAAATTTTCGAGCAGACTGTCAGCAATATCCCTGCCGCAAGACCTATTGCGCCGAAAACCAACATCGGCATTATATATGTTGACATTTCAAATCATTCCTTTCACCGGGAAATTACCCGAACAGTCCCGAAAATCCCATAAAGCTCAGCGAAACGATCGAAGCCGCTATAAGAGTTGCCGGAACGCCCTTGAACATTTCGGGAACATCTGCATTGTTCACCCTTGAACGAACGCCGCTGAAGATCACCAGCGCAAGGGTAAATCCCAGACCGCCTCCCAGAGAATTTACCAGTGACTCCGCAAGTCCGAAGCCCTTGTCGATATTCAGTATAGTTACGCCAAGAACGGCACAGTTCGTAGTTATAAGCGGAAGATATACTCCAAGAGCATTGTAAAGAGACTGCACTTTCTTTTTCAGCACCATTTCCACAAGCTGTACGAACAGCGCTATTATCAGTATGAAAGCAATGGTTTTCAGGTATTCAAGACCCATAGGAGCAAGGATAAACGTATATATCGGATATGTGCAGAGCGTTGCGCATACCATTACAAACGTTACAGCCGCACCCATTCCCACAGCACTGTCCAGCTTTTTTGAAACGCCGAGGAACGGACATATTCCCATAAATTTTGAAAGTACAAAATTATCCACAAGGATAGCATTAAGAAGAATTACTATCAGCGTCATTCTGCTTCAGCCTCCTTTTTGCCCTCTGTTTTATTGTAGGACGGGCAGTTCTCTGCATTGGGACAAGCCGCGCAGCCAACCTCCGCAGGCGCTTTTCTGCCGGCTATCTTATTCACAAGGGCTATTATCACACCAAGCGTGAAGAAGCCGCCTGCCGACATGATGAACAGCGTCATAGTTACCGGCAGATGAAGATCAATGCCGAACCATTTGCCCGTGCCTATGATTTCGCGTATGCTGCCCATTGCAAACAGCGCAAGGGTAAATCCCAGACCCATTCCCACAGCGTCGAGCACGGAGGAAAGCACACCGTTTTTTGAAGCAAAGGCTTCCGCTCTGCCAAGAATTATACAGTTTACCGTTATAAGGGAAAGATACAGTCCCAACGCGTCATAAAGCTCCGGCAGATAACCTTTCATAAGAAATTCTATCAGCGTTACAAAACTTGCGATTATAACTATAAAGCAAGGCAGACGAACGGCTTTTGGGATCACGTTTTTCAGCAGCGAAATAACAAGGTTTGAACAGATAAGCACGAACGTTGTTGCCAGTCCCATGCCTATTCCGTTAGACGCCATTACCGTTACCGCCAGCGTAGGGCACATTCCCAGCAGCGTTACAAGAGTAGGATTTTCCTTTATAATGCCCTTTGTCAGCTCCTTGAGCATACCCTTATTCTTTGGCTTGCCGACATCTTTTTTTATTTCAGCAGCAGTTTCAGCCATTGTCCTCACCTTCTTCCCTGTTCATTTCATCATAAGCGTTAAGAGCAGTCTTTACGGCGCTGTACATTCCCTTTGAAGAAAATGTTGCTCCGGAAACGGCGTCAAGTGTAAATCCGCTTCCGCTGTCTCCGAGCGCTTCCTTATCAAATGAAAGTTCATTTATCTTCTGTCTTGTTCCCCATACGGCTCTTTCCTTTACCGGTCCGCCGTCTTCCTCTGAAACCGTCATTTCCTTTGTAACTCCCCTGAACTGATTCAGAAAGCTTTCCTCCTGGACTCTTGTGCCCAGACCCGGCGTTTCGCCTATGGTAAGTATGGAAATTCCGCTTACTCCGCCGTTTGTGTCGATCCCCACAAGAACATGAAGTCCTCCGGTAGAATATCCGTTTGCCGTAATTTCAAAGGCTGTATTTGTCCCGTCGGATATGACCGAATCAACGCCGTCGTAGGTCAGTACGCTTCCGTCGTCATTCTTCAGCATTTCAAAACCTTCCGCCGAACCGTACAGCTCGGTAAGACCGGCTTCAAGTTTTTCGGTGATAACGCCTGTATTGTCCACATATGTAGCCTGATATGCCGCCACCAAAAGTCCGCAGGTAATAATGCATATCAAAGTAAGCACCAGAGGCGGCTTGATCTTTTCATTGAACATCATTTACCGCTCCTTTCAGCTTTTTTTGCTCCGAACGGCACCGTTCTTGTGAGCTTATCTATATAAGGCGTAAGAAGATTCATAATAAGTATCGAGAACGAAACGCCCTCCGGATAGCTTCCGAAGCTCCTTATAACAAAGGTTATAACGCCGCAGCCTATGCCGAAAATTATCTTGCCTTTTGTTGTTATAGGCGTAGTTGCATAATCCGTTGCCATAAAGAAAGCGCCTATAAGAAGTCCTCCGGCAAGAACGCCGTACAGTGTTTCCGTTCCGCTTCCCGTATACAGGAAAGTCAGCAGTGCAAACGAACCTATAAAAGCGATCGGAGTAGCGGGAGAGATCACCCTTATAATTATCAGGAACAGTCCGCCTGCAATAAGAGCAGCAGCGCAGGTCTCACCGATACAGCCGCCTGTCTCTCCGAAAAACATCTCCCCCAGTGTAAACGGAGCCATTTTGTAGTTCACACCGTTTTCCGTGTATGTAAGCCATTCTGCGGCAAGAGGAGTCGCTCCCGTCTTAGCGTCCACCACGTCGCTGTACCAGTAAGGAACTGCCCAGTTATTTGACATATAAGACGTAAATGAAAGCATAAGAACTATTCTTGCGGTGATAGCAGGATTCGCAAAATTCTGACCGATACCTCCGAAAAGCTGCTTGACTATCACTATCGCAACGAAGCTGCCTATAACAGCCACATACACCGGCACAGTCGCAGGAAGATTCATTCCCAGCAGAAGACCGGTAACTATAGCCGACAGATCGGAGACGGTCTGTTCTTTTTTCATGATAATGCGGCAAACCGCCTCAAAGATCACGCAGGAAACGATACATACCGACATTATCAGCGCCGCTCTTGCCCCGAAAAATACGCATCCTGCCATTGCAGCCGGGATAAGCGCTATTATTACCATCATCATTACCTTTGCCGTGGAATTATCCGCAGCCCGGTGAGGTGACGGTGAAACATATAAACCTTTCAAATCATCAAGTCCTTCTTTATTCTATTATTGTGTACCTGTTTTAAAGCCCGGATCATTTTCTTGGGATAAGCATTTTTGCAAGCTGGTTTATCTCAGCCAGCGGACGGTGAGCCGGGCAGGCATATGAACAGCAGCCGCAGTTCATGCAAAGCATGACTTTCAGTTTTTTCAGTTCTTCAACGTCCTTTGCCTTGTAAGCGCTTTCTATCGCCACCGGCATAAGGTTGAACGGACACGTTCTTACGCATTTTCCGCAGCGGATACAAGCCGTGGTCTCCGGCATTTTTCCCTCTTTAAAAGCAAGAACGGCATTGTTATTCTTTATTATGGGCTGCTCCGTATCATAAAGACAGATACCCATCATAGGTCCGCCGTAAAGGACTTTTTTCGCCTCGGAAGCTCCGCAGTATTCCAGAAGCTCGGATACCTTTGTTCCTATGGGAACAAAATAATTTCCGGCATTTTTAGTTACCGCATCGCCTGCAACGGTTATGCGCCGGCTGACCAGAGGCATTCCTGTCCTTGCATAGCGGTAAATGCTTGCCACCGTGGAAACGTTCATCACTATGACTCCCTGATGTACCGGAAGCTCTCCTTCTTCAACGATACGTCCTGTAGCGGAATAGATTATGACCTTTTCCGCGCCCTGAGGATAGGAAGATTTAAGCGTAACAATGTCGATAGACCTGATATCCTCCGTTTTTTCTTTCATCAGTCTGATAGCCTCAGGCTTATTGTCCTCTATGCAGAACTTGCACAGAGGTATTCCCAGATATTTCTGTACCATAAGGATACCCTCGATAATATCCGTCGGAGATTCAAGCATCTCCCGGTAATCGCTGGTTATGTAAGGTTCACATTCCGCAGCGTTTATTATCAGCGTATCCACCGGAGTTTTTACCGGATCGTAATTCAGCTTTATATGCGTCGGGAATCCCGCGCCTCCCAGTCCGGTAAGACCGCTTTCGCGGACAGCTGCGATCAGCGACTGGGTATCGTTTATCTCCGGAGGAGCTATATCCGGACAGACGCGCTGTTCCCCGTCCGATTCAATAACGATCGCCTTGCACGTTGCTCCGTTCGCAAGCAGAAAATCGGTGATATCGGTGACCGTTCCCGAAACGGGAGAATGTATCGGCGCTGACATGAAAGCGTCCGTATCGCCTATCTTCTGACCGACAGTGACCGTATCTCCTTTATTTACAATACATTCGCAGGGTGCGCCCATGTGCTGTGACATGGGAACTACCACGCTTTTCGGGATCGGAAACTCTGCGGTCTCGCAATCCTTGGTCCCTTTATCATGCCGCAGTTTTATTCCGTTCAATTTATTCATTAACGTTCCTCCCTGAATAGATTATATATGATAAATTATTAATGTTCATTGACCGATCGAAGCGTCCGTATTTTTCTCCGCAGCCGGAAGTATCCTTTTCATCTGCGGCAGAACGGCTTTGAGTATAAGTCCCGTACATACTCCCGTAATTACCGAGCTTACCGCAAGGATCGCGCCATACGCAAATACCGAAGCCGTTTTCATCAGTACCGAAGCTGCCGCAAGCTGTCCTGCCGAATGTGACAGCGCTCCCAGCACGCTTATCAGTATATAGGAAGCATTGGTCTCACGGAACAATATCGCCGTTACCGCAAAAGCCGCCAGACTTCCGCAGAATGACATCACGCCTGCCGTAAATCCTCTTGTAACAAGCACCATAAGCGCTTTAAGTACGGTAAGCAATAACGCCGACGGCAGGTTAATGCAAATTACAGCCGCCATAACGACTATGTTTGAAAGTCCCGCTCTGATCCCTGCCGGCAGGAATGCCGAAAATGCGCTGTCCAGTATATTCAGCACGGAAGATGCCGCAAAAAGCAGTCCCATTACGGCAATATAACGAGCATAAGAAATTTTTTCCGGTTTAAAAAAGTCCTTCATGGCGTCACCTCACAAATCCGTCAATATCTTCGGCGTCTTTGCCGTTTTTCCCTCGGACGGTGACCACTACCTTGTTGGGAACGCACACCGCCGTCTCTCCGGCGCGGCAAAGTCTGCCGGTGTTCATGCATATCTTATCCGGGCAATCGCTTTTGCTGACCCATATCCCACCGTCCGAAACGGTAAATTCCATTTCCCCCGTCCGAGGATATGAATACACGCCGTTAATATCAAGATCGACCGTACCGATAATTTCTCCGCCGCAGGATATCTCGGCATATGCGCCGTCATTTTCCGCAGCAGCGCCTGCAAAGAAATATATCAGCGGCGCTGCAAGCAGCAGTATGATCGGTATTATATCAGCCGGACGGAAGAGCTTTCTGCCGTCCGGATCTTTTTCTGAAAATTTTTTCATAAATTCAAAAAATATCCTTTCGTGGAAAGCTGTGATATCGCAAAAAACAAGTTAAAAAATTTCAACAAATAAGTGAAATTTCTCAATGTGCATACAAAATTATTTTACCTCAAATCGTTCATAAAGTCAATAGAAAAATGCTGTAAAAATTTATTAACTGTCAACACGCACAAAATTTTCTGCCCAAATCGTCCATATGTTCAAGCAGTATACAACAAAAATAAAGACCGCCGACTTGTCCGGTCAGCGGTCTGAACGTTTCAATTCACATCAAACACCGTATTTAACAGTGGAAACAGGGATACCAACGCCCATTGTTGAAGCTACAACGCAGGACTTTATATAAGTACCCTTTGCAGCAGCCGGCTTTGCCTTTACGATAGCTTCAAGAAGCGTATCAAAGTTCTGGCTGAGCTTATCTGCTCCGAAAGAAGCCTTTCCTATAGGGCAGTGGATAATGTTTGTCTTGTCAAGACGATACTCGATCTTACCTGCCTTAGCTTCTGTAACAGCCTTAGCAACATCGGGAGCTACCGTACCTGCCTTGGGGTTAGGCATAAGACCGCGGGGTCCGAGGATCCTTGCAGCTTTTCCCACAACGCCCATCATATCCGGGGAAGCTACGCATACGTCAAAATCGAGCCAGTTTTCCTTAACGATCCTGTCAACAAGATCTGCGCCGCCTACATAATCTGCACCTGCTGCCTTTGCAGCTTCTTCCTTGTCCTCCTTGCAGAATACAAGTACGCGTACTTTCTTACCTGTTCCGTTAGGAAGAACTACCGCGCCTCTTACCTGCTGGTCGGCGTGACGTGAGTCAACGCCCAGACGAACGTGTACTTCTATTGTTTCATCAAACTTAGCCTTTGCATTCTGGCAAGCCAGTGCAAGCGCTTCATCACTTTCATAAAGCTTTGTTCTGTCAACAGCTTTAGCGCTTTCGTTATATTTCTTACCGTGTTTCATTATAAATTTCCTCCTTTAAGTGGTAAATGTCTCCATTGAGACTCTTTAGCGGATAGTTCCTCCCACCATAGGCTGACGGAAACAAAATGTCCGCCGCAGCGAGCTTAACGCTCTTCCGATCAGTCAACTACCTCAACGCCCATAGAACGGCAGGTTCCTGCTATCATGCTCATAGCGGATTCGATATTAGCCGCATTAAGGTCGGGCATTTTAGTTTCAGCGATCTTTCTTACCTGTTCCTTGGTGATCTTTCCTACCTTAGTCTTGTTAGGAACACCGGAACCGCTCTCAAGACCGATAGCCTTCTTTATAAGGACTGCTGCCGGCGGAGTCTTTGTGATAAATGTGAACGAACGGTCTGCATATACCGTGATAACAACAGGGATTATAAGACCGATATCATTCTTTGTTCTTTCATTGAATTCCTTTGTAAAAGCCATGATATTAACACCGTGCTGACCGAGTGCCGGACCAACCGGGGGAGCAGGAGTAGCCTTTCCTGCTGCGATCTGAAGCTTTATCAAGCCAACTACTTTCTGTGCCATTGCTTTCGCACCTCCGTAAAATAAGAACATAATGTTCTTTCAAAAATTTAAAGTTTCGTATCAATATTCATCAGAAGCCGCCACCATGGTGATATCGAAGGACGCCGTGGTATCTCTGCCGAACATGGATACCTTGACGTTTACGGTCATATTTTCCGTATCCACGCTTTCGACTTCTCCAACGATTCCTTCCATAGGACCGGAAGTGATCTTTACCTTGTCGCCCGTCTTGTAATTTACTTCTACGGACGCCGGCTTCTTATCCGCGTCAACACCCAGAGCAGCCGCTTCCTTATCGGTGAGCGGAACGGGCTTTGACCCGGGTCCGACAAAACCGGTACAGCCTCTTGTATTCCTTACAACGTACCATGAATCGTCGGTAAGGATCATTTTCACCAGAACATAGCCGGGGAAAATTTTCCTTTCCACTTCACGCATCTGATTTTTTTCGTTCATTTCCATTACCATTTCGGTGGGGACCTGAACTTCTTCTATCAGATCATGGAGCTTACGGTTTTCCACTACTTTCATTATAGTCTGTGCGACTTTATTCTCGTAGCCTGAATATGTGTGAATGACATACCATTTTGCCGATTCTGACATAATTATGACCATTCCTTTCTTCCGCTGTACGTTTACCGCAGGAAGCCGACATACATCAGCCTGTTGCGAGTTTGAGCAGTGCTGTAAGCACACTGTCTATAGCCCATACGGCTATACCGCTCACGCACATTCCTATAAGAACTACCGTGGTATTGTTGAGGACCTTTTTCCATGAAGGCCATGTTACCTTCTTGATCTCGCTTTTAAGATCCTTCAGATACTTCACAACGCCGTTCTGCTTTTTAGCTCCGGACTTGCCGGATTTTTTAGCCTTTTCGCGGTCATTCACGATCTTATTGGCTTTAGCTTCCGCCTGAGCGACCAGTGAAGATTTTGATTTCTTCTTTGCATCAGCCACAGTTCACACCTCACTTACTTAGTTTCCTTGTGAAGAGTATGCTTTCTGCAGAACTTACAATACTTGTTCATTTCAAGTCTGTCCGGGTCGTTTTTCTTGTTTTTCTTGGTATTGTAGTTTCGCTGCTTGCATTCCGTGCAAGCCAATGTTACCTTTACTCTCATATCGGCACCTCCTAATTAGCGTTTCGATCTCGCAGGGGAACCTTTCCCCTGTGCCTCCCTCTTTAGGACCGTCCGGGCTGACTCGCAGGAACGCTCCGAGAAGCCTTTATCCGCGCCGATTTTTAAAAATGGGCACAAAAAAACAAGCCTCTGCAAGAGGTAATAATATCATACCACATTACAAAGGCAGTTGTCAAGCATTTTTTTAAATTTTTGCAAAAAACTTTTCCTTGGAGCTATTTTCCGTTTGAACCTACGCTTAATCTGTTAAGGGCGCGCTTCAATTTCAGTTCTGCCCGGTCAAGAGCGTGTCTGTCCTGCTCCTCGCTGAGCCTGCGCCTTGCGTCCTCTTCGGAACGCTTTGCCCATTCTATATCTATGTCTTCGCCCCATTCTACGGCATTTGCAAGTATAGACACCTTGTTTCCGCCGACTTTCAGAAGCCCGGTAGAAACAGCCGCTATATGCCATTCTCCATTATCCTGCTTTATTTTAAGAGGTCCGGACGGCAAAGAAGCCACAAGGCTGGTATGATTTGCCATTATGCCTATATCGCCCTCCGTTGTCCTGACGATTATCTGAGTAGTCTCCCCGTCGAAAAAAACCTTTTCCGGCGTAACTACGATAAGCCTGAACGAAGCCGCCATACGGGAACACCCTCCTTAAACATTTTCCGAATTTTTTGCTTTTTCGATAACATCATCAATAGTTCCTGCAAAGAGGAACGCTGATTCCGGCAGATCGTCATGGAGACCTTCTATTATCTCCTTGAATCCGCGGATAGTTTCTTTCAAGGGAACATATTTGCCCTGCATACCTGTGAACTGTTCCGCAACGTTGAACGGCTGCGACAGGAAGCGCTGTATCTTTCTTGCTCTTGAAACGGTGAGCTTATCCTCGTCGGAAAGTTCGTCCATACCCATTATGGCAATGATATCCTGCAATTCCTTATAGCGCTGGAGAATATTCTGCACCGCTCTTGCGGTCTCATAATGCTCCATTCCGACAACATCAGGAGAAAGTATCCTTGATGTGGAATCCAGCGGATCAACTGCCGGATAAATTCCCAGAGAAGCTATATTTCTTGAAAGAACGGTAGTAGCGTCCAGATGAGCAAAAGTTGTTGCCGGAGCAGGGTCTGTCAGGTCGTCGGCAGGAACATATACCGCCTGTACCGACGTTATGGAACCCTTATTCGTGGAGGTGATGCGTTCCTGAAGAGCGCCCATTTCCGTTGCCAGCGTAGGCTGATATCCTACAGCCGACGGCATACGTCCCAGCCGCGCCGATACCTCCGAACCCGCCTGCG
>CANQZR010000053.1 GCA_947628405.1 uncultured Clostridia bacterium | reverse complement strand
TTCACCCCTTTGCAGAGCGCTTTAAAAAGGGGAATTTCGCCGTTCTGCGAAAAACGACCTGCGGTCGTCTGGGCGACAAGGGGCGCAGACAAATGCGAAGCATTTGTTTTTCCCTTAGACCCCACCAGCGCGGCTGCGCTGGACCAGCTATCGTTTTTTTATTTTGTTCCGCTAAATTATCATTTATCTCAACTCTCAACACTAAAATAAGCTCTTACTGTTATTCCGCACGCGAATATTTTTACTTTGCCGTTCTTATTTTCCTTATTGTCAGCGCTCCCATAAGCATTACCGCCCCCAAAGCTGCCAGTATCCCACCAAGACGGTACAGATCCGGATTAATAACATCTGTAATGCTTTTGACTATGCTGCGCACAAACCTGTCCTGCCCCGTAAAAAACACCTGCACCGAACAAAGAAATGACACAAGCAGTATCGCAGTTCCTCCTGCGAGCACTGCTCCCCCACCCCAGCCGAGAACACGCTCCGGTCTTTTATTCAGAGCGCGCAGAACAACAAGCATTACCGCCGCCGCAATGCCCTCGGAAATTATCACCGGCAGCGAACTGAACAGCCTTACGGCTGTAAGCGCACCATCACCCAAGGCTCCTTCCAGCTTTGCCGGAGCAATAGCCTCAAGAACAGGTTCGGCACGGTCAAGTTCCGAGAATGCAAGATCTATATCATGCATTGACAGCGGCTTGCCGATAGATTCGCTTATAAGGTCGATATTCTCACTGAATACGGCTTTCAGCTTTTCGGCAGTCAGCTTTTCCGGCATTTCTCCCTCCCGTATGAAAGACGCATACCCTCCGAGCTGCGACGCAAGAAATTCACTTGCCGTGGAATTTTTATATATTTCCCTTATGTCGTCCCTTGTAAGACCGGTACCCTCGGACATTATAAACACGGCTTCAAGTACAGTGGCGTCGTCCGCTATATCATACCCTCCGTAAGAAGTTATTCCCGTATGAACGGCAGGAAGATTCATCACATCAAGATCAGCAGCAAATTCGGATATTTTTCTGCTGTCTGTAATAAGCCGTACCGTCAGCGACGCTGCCGCAAGAAGTATAAATGCAAACATCACCGCTGCTGCCGCAAATGAAAGTATATTTACCGCCGCTTTCGGCGAAGAACTTTTCCGCCCTCCTGTCACCCTGACAGGTATCGTATCTTCCGGCTTTTCTTCTCCCACTCCGGAAGAATTGCCGGGATCTTTTTCATACCCCCGTACAAAACCATTCTGTGAAATATTTACTGAACTTTTTACATCAAAGTTTTCATCAGCCGGAACGGCTTCCGGTATAAGCGGCTCGAATGTCACCTGATCCGTATCCTGCTCGCAAGCTACCAGCGGAGAACCGCAGCTTATGCAGCAGGTCATTTTTTCATTGTATTCCTTTCCGCAATTCGGGCAAATCATTTTCATCATCCTTATCTTTTTATTTCGGGATAATACGGCTTTTCCGCAGTTATTTCCCTTTTTTATTATGCTCCTTACAAAATTATAATATACCAATTTTTTCCTGATGTCAACAAAAATACTTCGACAAATGCCGACAAGCAAAAAAGATCCCCTGCCGCAGCAGAGGATCTTAACAATATTTTTGATATTTAAACATCATTCGCCGATCACAGATCATATCCCACAGGAAGATATACCGTGATATGATCTTCTCCGGGATCAGGCTCTGCGGAATATGTATATTCACTTCCGCCGTATACTATAAGCTGCCTGAAGCTGCCCGTATTGTCTATGGTGCGCTTTTCGAGCGGATCTCCATACGGACTTACCGAGCGTATCTCTTCAATGCTGTCCGTAAATATGTTTCCGCTGTGGATTATCGTCTTTCCGTTTTTAGTGCCTATCGGCAGTTCGTTTCCGGAAGCGATATGTATATTGAAAATACCGTTTACTATATTTATGGTTTCCGAACCGAAAGTATCGCCTATTCCTACAGCCGTATTTCCTTCACAGGCAAAGCGGTAATATCCGGAGTTGACCGTAACATCTGTTTTTCCGCCCATAGCGCCTATAGCTACCGAATTTTTCGCGTGTACCGCAAAATCGTACTTGCCGTCCTGCATTGAGACTATACCGCTGCCGCCCTCAAGCGTTCCGATAACGCAGCAATTATCGCCCGAACAATCAGCTGTGATCTCCGCGTTACATTCAACGGAAATATTTCCGTTTCTGGCGCCTACCGCAACAACGCTCTGACCTGAGCTTTCAAAGCCTATCTTCGCACCGAATATCTTTATATCCGCATTGCCGGATATAGCACCTATGCCGATCACCGACGGTCCTCTGAGGTTTGCAGATATCTCGCCGCTCACTATGCGTATCTGAGAAGTCTTTCCGCCCGTGCCGCCGCCTATGCCGACGATATTGTCGCCCTTTGAATCAATATTCAGTTCGCCGTCCATATTCAGCAGTATGCTGCCGAAATCCTGCTGATAGCTTCCGCCGATAATAACACCGTTATTTCCGCTTACGTCAATGTTCAGGCTGCCCTCTCCGCTGAGTATGAACCTGCTCGTTTCCGGAACGCGTATTCCTTCATATGAAAAGTAACAGCTTCCGATAACGTTCAGCATTACTTCGCTTTCCTTGCCAAGTGTAAGAACGGGAGAATCAAGACCGTCAATATTGACGTCGGTTATATTTATTGTGCCTTTATAGCCGTCCTCACAGCGTATGCGCATATTCACCGTGCGCGAAGAATCTCCCTTTATAAACACAGGGGAAGTCCGCACTTCTATATCCGTATATCCTCTTACGGCAAGATTAACGATATCGATCGGCTCGGTATCGGAAAGAACATAAGTCTTTCTGGCATATCCCACATTCCTGATATTGATATCCAGTATCTCTTCCCTGATATCCGCCGGTATATCAAGAAGCAGCACTGCATTCGGCTTACTTGTATAGTATCCTTGGATAAGGTCAACGCCGAGAGAAATAACGCTTTCAAGTTCTCCCTTTGTCTCAACGCCCTCACTGAGAGTTTTTATGCCGTGCTTTTTAGCAAACGTTATCATATTGCCCACAAGCAGCTGCTTGCTGCTGTCGGAATCTATTCCGCTGATAAGCGAACGGTCTATCTTAATGTAATCGGGCTTTATTGTTATCAGAGACGACTCGTTTGCATAGCCTGTTCCGTAATCGTCTATCGCAACCTGAGCGCGCTTGCTCTTATATCTCTTCTGAAGTATATCCAGATGATCGGAAGTTATCTGACAGCCTTCTGTTATCTCGATAACGAGTTTATCGAATATGCCGCTGTATTCATCGAATATCCTGTTATATTCGGCATCAGGAAGCACGCAGTTAGGTATACTGTTTATAAACAGCTTTCTGCTGCGGAAGAAATCCTGATTTTCCGACAGATAGCTTATAGTATTGGTAAAAGTAAGTCTTTCTATCTCGGAAGTCATGCCCTGTTGTTCCGCAATGCTTATCGCCTCAAGCGGAGAGAGCTTTATGCCGTTGACTTCGTCCGGACGCATAAGAGCTTCATATGCAAATATCTCACCCGTTGCCGCGTCAACGATAGGCTGGAAATTATAGTGTATGCGGTTCTCTCCGATAACGGTATTGAACACCTGCACCTTGCGGAAATCATAAGCGCTGATCGCATAGCCTTCCTTATCAAAGACTTTCGGCGCGCCTGAAGCGGAATTTTTAGCGTCATACGCCGCATAATCGGAAGCCGCCAGCATATTGCTCACATCATTTTCTTCGCCGTTGAACACTGCATAGCCGCAGTATACACGGGCATATCCCGATCCTTCTGTTCCAATGGCTTCTTCGGCGCTTGCAAGCAGCTTATCAGCGTACTTTTTGCAGCTTTCGTCGTAAATATCCGTAAGCAGAACGCAAAACTCGTTTGTAGCCGTTCTTCCGGCAAATACACTGTGAGGATTTTCATAACGCTTTATGGCTGCGGCAGCCTTTGCTATAACTCTGTCGCCCGCGGCTGTTCCGTTGAATGAGACCACTTTGTCTATGCCGCTTACAAGCAGAGTTATAAGACCGATCGTTCCGTAATCGGCAACAGCCACCGAACGTACCTTTGAGATAAAAGCGTCACGGCAGAGAAGATCGGTATCGCTGTCATAATATTTAAGGCTTTTGATGATATTTTTGCAGGAAACAAATTCCGAAACATCATTTATCATTGTAAATTCGTTTGCCGGAGTATCGAGCGTATTGATCCTGAGCCATGTTTCGGGCTTTGCAGCCATATAAATATCGGTATCCACGTCACACGGACAGGCTATAAGCTCACTTATGATTTTTTTATATTCGGCGCTGTCGACGATATTCCCCGGGACTTCCAGACCGGTCAGCTCCGAAAACTGCCCGGAAATATGGGCTTCCTCGTTCTTTTTGTCATAGCGTATCTCGGCATAACCGTTAAGTTTTGAAACAAGCTCGTCATGCATACCGCTGACTTCGTCCGAATTGCCGAAAACATTGAGCAGCATCATGATCGTTCCCACGGCGACCACAACGGCAGCCGTTATTACAGCGCCTTTATAATATTCGGTAAAAGCCGCAAATATTACTGCCGCTGCAAGCAGCACTATCCCTATAAAAGAAAGGATCACCAGAGTTTTCAGCTTTTTGTTCATATTTTTCATAGTTTACGGATACCCCCTTAGGAGTATTTCCTCCCGATCATTTGTATAAATTATATAAATATTTTAAAATATGTATTAAAAAATATGCTGTGGAAATCCGCCGTTAAAGGCATACAAATTCCAATTTAATTATACAATATATTTATAAAAATATCAACAGTATTTTGAAATTTTGTTTAATTGTAACAAACACACAGCCGTAAAGTATACAAGAAAGTAAAAAAACACTTTAAATTATCTATTGTAATTTGAATGAAAATATGATATGCTTTATTTATAGAAACAAATGTCATTTTCAGAGGTGTGTTTTCTTGTATAAAAAATTCACAAGGTCTGCCGCCGCATTTCTGGCAGCCCTGTTTTTGCTTTGCGGCTGCGCCGAGGTATCCGAATCGGCTCCACTTCCGCCGATAACCGAAACAGCCGCCGAAGAACGTCCCTATCCCGTGACCGTAGGCTCGTTTATTTTCAACGAGCAGCCGCATACGGTCGGTTCGCTTTCTCCTGCGATAACCGAAATGATATGCGAACTGGGGTATTCCGATATTATAACAGGAAGAAGCAGCTATTGCAGTTATCCGGAAGAAATAACAAAGAAAACCGATCTCGGTTCATCTGCAAATCCTGACGCCGACGCCATAATAGCGTCCGCTCCGCAGCTGCTGATATCACAAAGTCCCATAGCCAAAAAGGATATTGTTTCCATAGAAAATGCCGGCACAAGGGTAATGATAATCCCTGCGCCGACCTCGATAGAAGAACTTTATTCCTGCTATATAGACATGGCTGCCGTGTTCGGCGGAAAGATATCCTGCACGGAAGCCGCCGACGCCGCTATGAAGCCGCTTACCGACGCTCTGCGCAAAGCGGAAAATTCTATCGGCAGCTTTATCTATATAATGTCTGATGACCTTGCCGCGGCTTCGGACCATACCTTTGCAGGAAATTTTTTCTCCTGTTTCGGAACAAATGCCGCCGCTGGAACGGAAGATATGGTCCTTACTCCGGAAGAACTTGCAGAGCTTGATCCGGAATGGCTCATACTTCCCCACGACTTAGCGGAAGAGCCTCCCGAAGCTGTAACGGCGCTTGACGCTTACCTGAACGGAAGGGTAATAATACTTGATAAAAACGATCTTGAACGTATAGAACGTCCCACATCAAGGCTTTCCGGAACGGTGCTCGATATCCTTGAACAGATAGAAGATATAAATAACGGCTCAGATGAAGCCGAATGAAAAAACGCCCTCTGAATAAACAGAGGACGTTTTTATGTTTGCTTACTGATTCTGTCCGCAAAGCTCTTTGTACAGTCCGATATAAAGTTCAGCCGATCTTGACCAGCTGTAATCATTCTTCATAGCAGCTATTACAAGATTTTTCCATGCAGGCTTGTTATCATAAAGTTCCTTCGCACGACGAACGGCATCAAGCATATCATGTGCATTGTATGTCTTGAATGTAAATCCGTTTCCGTTCTCTCCGCCGGCGTCCCTGATACTGTCGCGAAGACCGCCGGTCTCACGGACAATAGGGATCGTTCCGTAACGCAGGGATATCATCTGGGCAAGTCCGCAAGGCTCGCTTTGTGAAGGCATAAGGAACATATCCGCAGAAGAATAGATCCTTCTTGCCAGATCGGGGATAAATCCGATCGTTGCGCTTACCTTGTCCGGATGTCTCCAAGCCATTTCCTTGAAGAAATCCTCGTATATCTTTTCGCCCGAACCGAGAATAGCAAACTTGCAGCCAAGATTGAGCATATCTTCAAAAACATATTTGATAAGGTCGATACCCTTGTGAGAAACAAACCTTGTGATTATTCCTATTATAGGCTCGTCGCCCTCCTGAAGATGCAGTTCGTTAAGAAGAGCCGCTTTACATTCCGCCTTACCCTTGAGACTTCTTGTAGAGAAGTTCTTCGTAAGCAGCGGATCCTTTTCCGGATTAAAGGTATCAACATCAATACCATTAAGGAATCCGGTCAGCTTGTACTGCTTGTTCTGGAGCGCTCTGTCAAGTCCGTGTGAATACCACGGATCGAGGATCTCCCAAGCATAGCTGGGAGAAACGGTAGTGATCTTGTCTGCCGTCTCAAACGCGCCTTTCATCAGGTTAACACAGCCGTCATATTCAAGCAGCTTTGTATGATACATAGGGATACCGAGAACTTCATTGAGAACTTCCATGCCGTATTTGCCCTGATACTGGATATTGTGGATAGTGAACACGGTCTTGATATTATCGTAGCCGTACTGATATTTGTAGAAAATATTGTAGTAGACCGGTACAAGAGCGGTCTGCCAGTCGTTGCAGTTGATGATATCCGGCTTCCAGCCGATATGCTTGAGCATTTCCATTATGGCTCTTGAAAGGAACACAAAACGCTCGCAGTCGTCATAGAAACCGTAAAGACCGTCTCTGCCAAAGTAGTATTCGTTGTCAAGCAGGTAGTATGTAACCCCGCCTGCAACGCCCTTGAATACTCCGCAGTACTGTTTTCTCCAGCCTACGTCAACGGTAAAGTTTGTCATAAATTCCAGAGCGGAACGAAGTTCCGGCTTGGTATTCTTGTACAGAGGAAGAACTACCCGGCAATCCTGTCCCGCGGCATTAAGAGCTCTCGGAAGAGACCCGGCAACGTCCGCAAGTCCGCCTGATGCGGCATAAGGAACAGCTTCGGAAGCAGCATATAAAATATTCATATAGATACCTTTTCCTTTCGATCATTTTATTTATGGCTTTCTGCCATGAACGGAAAGCCGTACACTTCTGCACGGCGTCCGTAATTATCATATGTCAGATAACAGCTCCCTTTCCAAGGAACAGAGGATAATTCTGAGAACCTGTAAGAAGCCTCATATCGCTGATCTTGACGTTCTTATCGGTGATAACATAATTGATATCGCACTTGCTGCCGATATTCGTATCCTGCATAAGGATAGAATTTTTGATAACAGCACCCTTGCCGATCTTAACTCCGCGGAAGAGAATAGAATTTTCAACCGTACCTTCGATAATACAGCCGTCGCCGATAAGAGAATTTTTCACCGAAGCTCCGATAGCGAACTTAGCAGGAGGATTGTCTCTTACCTTTGTATAGATCGGGCTTGTCTCAAGGAACAGCTTAGCGCGGTTCTCGGAATTGAGCAGGGACATATTTGCTTTGTAGAATGTTTCCATAGAAGTGATCTTGCTGAAATATCCCTCATGGCGGTAAGCCATTATCTTGTATTCGTGAGTCCTTGCCTGAAGAATAGCCTGCTCAAAGCTGTAAAGGCTTCTTGAAGCGGATTCAAGAACTATGTTCTTCAGAAATTCCTTTGAAAGGACGAACATATTCAGCGAAATGTTGCAAGCGCCGCTGATAACGGGATTTATAAGCACGTCAACTATTCTTCCCTCATCATTTATGCTGAATACCGTAGCGTGCTGAGCCTGCTCTGCGGTAACAACGTCCGTAGCATATACCGAAGTTATATCAGCGCCTGTGGCAATGTGATACTCAACTACCTTTGCAAAATCCATGTTTGCCACAACATCACAGTCGGACATGATGACATAATCCGCGTCGGAAGTCTTGATGAAATCCCATACGCCGTAAAGAGCTTCCAGTCTGCCTCTGTACATACCGCTCTGAACGTGGCTGAACGGAGGAAGAAGATGAAGTCCGCCGATCTTTCTTGCCAGATCCCATTCACGGCCGCTTCCCAGGTGGTCGAGCAGGGACTGATAGTTTGATTTTGTGATAACGCCTACCTCGTCAACTCCGCTGTTCACCATGCTGGAAAGAGGAAAGTCTATCAGACGGTAGCGTCCGCCAAAAAGGACTGAACCCATAGTTCTTTCCTTTGTGATATCAGGAATGGTGTTATCGTGCATATTTGAGAAGATAAGACCTAATACTTTTCTGTTGCTGCTCATATTCAGTTCCTCCTTACATATTTTCCGAAATGATCTGCTTCGGAAGAACCTTTGCATTTTCGGATATTGTGATATTGTGTCCTACAACGGCAATGCCCCAGTCGTCCCTGTTCTCGACCGTTTCGGGACGCGCACCGATCTGAACGCCGGAATTTACCACGCAGTTCTCGCCTACGATAGCATATTCAACTATAGCGCCCGATTTGATCACCGAGCCGGGCATGATTATCGAATCCGTAACGGTAGCGCCCGCTTCAATGGTAACGCCCTCAAAGATCACCGAGAAGTCGATAGTACCGTTTATAACGCAGCCGTCAGTTATCATAGAATTTTCAACGACGGCGTCAGGACCGATATACTGAGGAGGCATTATCGGATTTCTGGAATACATTTTCCATTCCGGATCGTACAGGTCGATAGGGATATTCGGATTGAGAAGATCCATATTTGCTTCCCACAGTGAATCCAGCGTTCCAACGTCTTTCCAGTAACCCTCGAACATATACGCTACCATTTTTTCTTTTGCCTTGAGCATATTCGGAATTATAGCCTTGCCGAAATCCTTGTCCTCATCAGGGTTGTTCTCGTTGTCGATAAGGTACTGCCTCAGCTTTTTCCATGTGAAGATGTATATACCCATTGAAGCAAATGTAGAACGAGGATTCTTGGGCTTTTCCTCAAAGTCTATGATATTGCTGTCCTCATCTGTTATCATTATGCCGAAACGTGAAGCCTCTTCAAGGGAAACGTCCTGAACGGCTATGGTAGCAACGGCATTCTTTTCTTTATGGAACTGGAGCATTTTGTTATAGTCCATTTTGTAGATATGGTCGCCGGAAAGCATTACAACGTAATCCGGGTCATATCTGTCAATGAAAGCTATATTCTGATAGATGGCATTTGCGGTGCCTTTGTACCATTCAGCTCCGAGAGCCGTCTGATACGGAGGGAGACAGTGCGCGCCGCCGTACTGCTTATCAAGATCCCACGGCTGACCGTTTCCGATATAATCGTGGAGCGCAAGCGGCTGGTACTGGGTAAGTACGCCTACGGTATCAATACCTGAGTTTATGCAGTTTGAAAGTGGGAAGTCAATGATACGGTATTTGCCGCCGTAAGGAACGGCGGGTTTAGCCATATCGTGGGTCAGCGCATACAGACGGCTTCCCTGTCCGCCTGCCAGCAGCATTGCTACACATTCTTTCTTAGTCGTATACATTCTGATTATCCTCCTATATTATGGGATTTATTGAAAATTATTCCGTGACGTTCTTTTTCCGCCTGCCGGCTTTAGCTCCGGAACTGTCCGGAGTTTTTGACTTTCCCTCCTTTGTGCCTGCGGCTTTGGCTGATTTTCCGCCCTTACTGTTTTTTGAAGGTTTTTCTGCGGCTGCGGTCTTTGATTTTTTTGACGCTGCTGCCGGAGATTTTTCTTTTGCAGCCGTCTCCGTTTTGGGAGCGCGCTTTTTCTTGGGAGTGCAGGTAAAATACATAACGCTCATTGCCGGTATATCGAGTACGATAGACTGTTCATAACCGTGCATTGAATAATCTTCCGATTTTACCTTGCCGTTATTTATCAGACCCGTACCGCCGTATTTTTCATCATCGGTAGAAAGAACCTGCTCATAAGTTCCCTCATAAGGAACGCCTATGCGGTAGTTATCCCTTGCCACCGGAACGAAGTTGCATACTGCAATAAGTTCCTTGCCGCTCCTGTCTATCCTGCGGAACGATATTATGCTCTGCATATAGTCGTCATGACATATCCATGAGAAGCCCTCCCATGACTCGTCATTTTCCCACAGCGGAGAATTGGCAAGATAGAATTTATTCAGATCCCTGCTGAAATCATGGATCTTCCTGTGTGTTTCATAATCGAGCAGCAGCCAGTCAAGACCCTGCTTGTAGTTCCATTCAATTACCTGAGCGAACTCGGTGCCCATGAAGTTCAGCTTCTTTCCGGGGTGAGCGAACATATAGGCAAGGAAAGTACGGAGGGAAGCAAATTTTTCCTCCATTGAGCGTCCGCTCATCTTGTTGAATAGCGAAGCCTTTCCGTGAACTACTTCATCATGTGATATGGGAAGTATATAATTTTCGCTGAAGCTGTAGAAGAAAGAGAACGTCAGTTTTCCGTGGTTGTTCGCACGGAAGATCGGATCCATTCTCATATAATCCAGCATATCGTTCATCCAGCCCATGTTCCACTTGAAGTTGAAACCCAGACCTCCCACGTCGGCAGGCTTGGTAACAAGAGGCCATGCGGTGGATTCTTCCGCTATCATCAGTATATTTCCGCAGCGCCCGAAAACAGCTGTATTTAGTTTTCTGAGGAAATCTATAGCTTCATAGTTCTCGTTTCCGCCGTCCTTGTTCGGTCTCCATTCTCTTCTGTCGTAATCCAGATAGAGCATAGAAGCGACCGCGTCAACTCTCAGACCGTCAAGGTGGAACTTTTCAAGCCAGTATACCGCGTTGGATATCAGGAAAGAATGTACTTCCGGTCTGCCGAAGTCAAATACTCTTGTTCCCCATGAAGCGTGTTCTTTTTTGAGGGGATCGGTATACTCATACAGGCAGTCACCGTCAAATTCAAAAAGACCCGCCGCGTCCTTGGGGAAATGCGCCGGCACCCAGTCAAGGATAACGCCTATGCCCGCCTGATGGAACATATCTATCATTTTCATCATATCCTCCGGCGTGCCGTAACGGGAAGTCGGAGCATAATAACCGATTATCTGATATCCCCATGAACCGTCAAAAGGATATTCGGCAAGAGGCATAAGTTCAAGGTGGGTATACCCCATGTCCTGAAGATAAGGTATCATTTCTTCGGCAAACTTTACATAGCTGAAAGGCTCGCCGTTCTCATAAGTCCTCCATGAGCCGAGGTGGCATTCATATATATTCACAGCGCTGCGGTAGATATTCTTTGAATCCCTTTTCTTGTACCATGCAGCGTCGTTCCATTTATACTCGTTGATGTCAAAATATTTTGTAGCCGTATTCGGACGCGTTTCCATATGTGTTCCGAAAGGATCGGCTTTCATGACTATGCTCCTATGCGCAGTTTCGATACTGTATTTATAGGTAAAATATTTTTCAACATCCGGAAGGAATATTTCCCATACGGATTCGTCGGAAAGGCGCTCCATAGGATCCCTGTCCCTGTCCCAGTCATTGAAATCGCCAACTATGGACACTGATCTTGCGTGAGGAGCCCACACGCGGAAAAATACGCCGTTTTTGCCGTCTTTTTCGCCTTTATGGGCGCCGAAGAACTCAAAAGCGGTATAATTTGTCCCCTCATGGAAAACATGGAGAGGAAATTCGTAGCTTTCGGGCATTTTTTTAATAATATCTGACATAAGAGGATACTCCTTCTATATTACTTATGCTATTATTTTAACAGATTGTGTATCACATTTCAAGCCTTTTTAGTAAAGTTTTACAATATTGACGTAAACGCAGGCACTAAATTGTGCACTTTTTACATAAATTTTCCCCAAATAACCGGCATATTTTTGAAATATTCGTGAATATACCAATTATTGCAATAATTTTACACCGGAATGTGCACAAGTTACAACTCAGGCGTCAATTTTACCGGCTATATTTTGTGCAATCTGACAGCATACACAGTTTTATCATCACGGCGGCGAGGATCGTTCTCCATTCCCTTTTCGGCAATGCCGATTATCCTTTCGGCGCAGTCCTGAGCGGTAACGCCCATACTCAGGATAAGTTCGCGCGCTTCGGGAAAACATTCCTCACAGATACCGTCCGTCATCATTACTACTTCGTCCCCGTCGTCAAGCCGGACGCTTCTGCTGTCCGCTTCGACCGAACCCACTATTCCCACAGGATTTGTCCTGCTTTCCAAGGTCTTTACCGTTCCGCAGCTTTTTATGAATGTCTGTGCAGCGCCGAGCTTGATGAACTCCGCTTTTCCGGAAAACAGGTTCACCGTAAAAAGGTCTATGGTGGAAAAACACTCCTCCGGAGATTTTGTCAGAAGCAGTATATTTACAAGTCTTATCGCCGCTTCCGCGCCAAGACCGGCTTTTATCATTCTGACTGCGGAAGAAACGGTCATGCAGCTTTCTGCGGCGGCTCTTGCGCCGCTGCCCATTCCGTCCGAGAGCATAATGCTGAGATTTCCCAGACCGTCCCTGAATACCGCGCCCAGATCGCCGCTGACTTCATCACTGCCTGCGGTTTTCGCGCTTCCTATTTCAGCTGCAAAATTCTCCTGTTCGTGGAAACAAAGCCGCACGGTTTTTCCCGGGCGGAAAGTTTCCGGATCGGCAAGTTCCCTGTCCACGGCGGCGGAAAGTTTACCGGTCAGTTCTCTTTCCGATATGTTTAATGTTCCCTCATAAAAACATTCTATGTATACTCTTCCGTTATAGTCTGTAAACAGAGCCGAACGGGGATCGGCTGCGCCTGCTGAAGAAATGATCCTGTTTACGGCGCAGGACATTTCTTCATCGCAGAACGGGAAAATATCCGCTCCAAGGCTGAGATACTCAAGCATTTTTTCTGTGCTTACAAGCTGTTCGGAAGTGATCTCCCTCATGCAGCGCGACGCGTCTGAAAGGCGTTTTTCCACCATGCGGCGGAAAAATTCCGTATTGAATGTTTCCACCAGCAATTCTCTGTGCGGACAGATATCAAGCGATCTGTGAAGCTCGTTTACGCTTACGGAGCCTTTTGCTTCAAGAATTTTTTCGGTGCTGCGGAAATAATTTTCTATCCGACCTTCGGCGCTTTCACCGCAGAATGCGCTGCTGCGGCATTTTTCACACACCCTTCTGCATACCTGTGCGGAGATGTCCGGCTGCGTTTCCTTTTCCGAAAGGACCTCCGCAGCCGCCGCAAAGCTGTTCCTCACGTCGGCAACGGCAGCAGCCGCAAACCTTAAACGTTCTTTATATTGTACCGCTGCGGCTGACACAGTTCCGGCTGCGGCAGGTTCTCCCGAAAATAATTTCCTGAAAAGCCTGTCCGGAAGCAGACAAAACAAAACCGTCGCCGCGGACATATCTGCAAGCGATCCGATCGAATCGGCAGGGATCCCGTAAATAAGCGCGCCTGCCAGGCCGGACAAAAGAAACGCCGCCGCTGCCGCAGGCTTGCCGTTCCGTCTGAAATATCCGGATACCAGTGCGGCGCAAACCGGTATCGGAGCGGATATTAAAAAATCAGACGAAGCCGCTCCTGCGGCAAACATTGTCAAAGCAGCGGCTGCGCTTCCCGATCCGCTGCCCGATCTGTATGCCGCAAACACTGTCGCCAGCATTCCTACAGCGCGTCCTGCATTGAGTATACCTATATCCGCACCGCAAAGTATGCATACCGCCAGAACATAAACTGCCGAAAGGACAAACTTGTTTTCACGGGAAAATAACGTTCCGTCCTGTGCGGCATATTTTGACCTGACATAAAGATACGCTGCCGCTCCGCATATTATTCCGCGGAAGATCAGCGCAAAAACAACAGCCGCTCTTATCTTCCCCGAAAACGAAGCGATAATACCGCATATCACATATGCCGACGCGGAAAGCGCTCCCAGCACACGCGGAGAAAGTTTTTTGCCCATAACAGCCGACACGAACGCCTTTGAT
>CANQZR010000052.1 GCA_947628405.1 uncultured Clostridia bacterium | reverse complement strand
GCGACGTTATATGCGTTCCCGTTTCGGCAAAGACAGGCGAGGGCATAGACGATCTGCTTGAAAATATCCTTCTCGTTGCGGAAGTTGCGGAACTTAAAGCAAATCCCAACCGCCTTGCAAAGGGTACGGTCATTGAAGCACGCCTTGACAAGGGCAGAGGTCCTATAGCAACGCTCCTTGTCCAGAACGGTACTCTCCATACAGGAGATATAATCATTGCAGGAACTGCCGTAGGACGAGTAAGGGTAATGACCAATGACAAGGGCAAGGTAGTAAAGGAAGCGGGACCGTCTTATCCGGTAGAGATAACAGGTCTTGCGGAAGTGCCGTCGGCAGGCGATACGTTCAACGCCGTTGAAGATGAAAGACTTGCAAGAGAACTTGTTGACCAGCGTAAGCATGAGGCTAAGCAGGAACAGTTCAGCCAGTATCAGAAAGTCACGCTCGACAATCTGTTCAGCCAGATAGAGCAGGGCGAGATAAAGGAACTTCCCATTATCGTCAAGGCGGACGTTCAGGGATCGGTGGAAGCCGTAAAGCAGTCGCTTGAAAAACTTTCAAACGACGAAGTAAGGGTAAAAGTTATCCACGGCGCGGTAGGAGCGGTCTCAGAGGGCGACGTAATGCTTGCGAACGCTTCAAACGCCATAATAGTAGGATTTAATGTGCGTCCCGATCCGGTAGCGGCTGACAATGCCGAAAGAGACGGCGTGGATATCCGCCTTTACAGAATTATCTATGACGCTATAGAAGAGATCACCACCGCAATGAAAGGCATGCTTGCTCCTAAGTTCCGCGAAGTTGGACTGGGACGTGTGGAAGTCCGTCAGGTATACAAGATATCCAACGTTGGAACGGTTTCGGGTTCTTATGTTCTTAACGGAAAGATAACAAGGAACTGCGATATAAGAGTTGTGCGCGAGGGTATAATAATCGCGGACGACAAGCTGTCCAGCCTGAAACGTTTCAAGGATGATGTAAAAGAAGTTGCGGAAGGCTACGAATGCGGTATCACTCTTGAAAAATTCAATGATATACACGTGGGAGATATCTTTGAAGCATATGTTATGGAGGAATACCGTCCAGAATAGCAGGCTGAGCCTGCACCCTTGTCACCCCAAAAATGAGTGCGGCAAGGCGATCTATATAGGTTCAGCCCCCTCAAGGGGGGCGGCAAAGTTTAAGCTGATTTCCTTAAAATGTTTAGGAATAACTATCTGAAAGGAAGAAAAATGCCAAATTTTAAGAATGGACGGTTGTCCGAAGATATAAAACGGGAAATTTCCGGTCTTATAAGAGAAGAGATAAAGGACCCGAGAGTAATGGGCAAACTGATCTCGGTAGTAAGAACGGAGCTTTCGGGGGATAATTCCCACTGCAAGGTATATATTTCCTGCATTGAGGGCGAGGAGGCGGCAAAGGACGCCGTAAAAGGGCTTGAAAGCGCGTCAGGAATGATAAGGAAGCGCATTTCAAACGTTATGCACCTGAAAAAATGCCCCGAACTGAAGTTCATAGCAGATGATTCAATAGAACATTCGGCTGAAATTTCCGAAATGCTGAAGAAAATAGGAGCCGATAATGCTGAAAAGGAGACATGATATTAAAAAATGCGTATAAATCTTAAAGAAACGGCTGAATTTCTTGAAACACATGATAATTACTATATCCTTACGCATATCAATCCCGACGGGGATACCATGGGCGCAGGCTTTGCCCTTTGCTACGCGCTGAGAAGCAAAGGCAAGAATGCAAATGTGCTTTGTTCCGATGAATTTCCTAAAAGATACGGCTTTATGTACGAAAACTATGAGCCGCAGAAATTTTCACCGGATACCGTGGTAGCGGTGGACGTTGCCGATGAAAAGCTGCTCGGCACACCTCTTGCCGGATATAAGGGATATGTGGAGCTTTGTATAGATCACCATGTTTCAAACACGGGATATGCAAAGAATCTGCTCGTTTATCCTGACGCTTCTGCGGCGTGCGAGGTGCTGTACAGGGTGCTGTCCGAAATGGGTATAGTTCCCGACCGGCTTACGGCGGAATGCCTTTATACGGGCATTGCCACCGATACAGGCTGCTTCAGATATGCAAATACCACCGTTCTTTCGCACATAATAGCGGCAAAGCTGATGGAATGCGGTATAGACGCCGAACGCATCAACCGTGATATGTTCGACAGGAAAAGCAAGGAGAGACTTGCGGCGGAGCAGCATATACTTTCAAATATGGAATACTATCTTGACGATAAATGCACCATTACTGCGGTGACCCTTGAGGATATGAAAACAAAAGGTTTTTCTCAGGACGAATTTGAGGGCACGGCAGGCATGACCGTTCAGCCGGAGGGAGTGCAGGTAGGCGTTCTTATAAAGGAAAAGGACGGCGGAAAGTTCAAGATATCAATGCGTTCGGCGTCGGATATAGACGTATCGGCGATATGCGCCAAATTCGGCGGCGGAGGGCATATAAAAGCGGCGGGCTGTACCGTTGAAGGCGAACTTGACGACGTAAAAATGCAGCTTCTTACAGCGATAGCTCCTACCATGGGTATAGATCTATGGCTGGCATGATCGGCAATAACGAGCTTTGTGGAATATTCTGCATAAACAAGCCTGTGGGATTTACCAGCTTTGATGTTATAGCAAAGCTGCGTGGGATACTTAAAACAAAACGCCTCGGACACAGCGGAACTCTTGACCCGATGGCAACTGGCGTGCTGCCGGTTTTTTCCGGAAGAGCCGCGAAAGCCTGCGATATACTGCCGGATACGGATAAAAGCTATATTGCCGGTTTTCGTCTCGGAGCGAGATCCGATACGCAGGATTCAACGGGAAATGTTATTGAAGCGGAAAATTTTACGGGTATCGGAAAGGAAAAACTGCTTTCAGCAATGGCGGATTTTCGCGGAAAGATCATGCAGATACCGCCTATGTATTCGGCTGTATCGGTGAATGGAAAGCGCCTTTACGAACTTGCCAGAAAAGGCATTGAAATAGAACGTGAACCGAGAGAAGCGGAGATCTATTCCCTTGAGACGACCGGGTATGACGAAATTTCCGGAACGGGGGAAATATCCGTTTCCTGCTCAAAAGGCACATATATCCGCACGCTTATAAACGATATCGGCGAGGCTCTCGGCTGCGGAGGGATAATGACCTCCCTTGTCAGAACGGCAGCGTGCGGCTTTACTCTTGCGGACTGCATCACTATAGATGAATTGCAGGAGGCAGCCGATGGCGGCGATCTTTCCGGTGTGATAAAGCCGATAGAAAGCGTTTTTGCGGAATGTCCCGTGCTAAGGCTGAAAGGCGCTCAGGAAAGAATGTACCGCAACGGAGTCAGGCTCGATCTTGACCGGCTTGACTTTGATAAGTCCGCTTTACGGATAAGGGTCTGCGGAGAGAACGGGTTTATAGGAACGGCGGTCCCCGACCGCAAAAACGGCGTCCTGAGAGCCGAAAAAAATTTTTATCTGGAATGAAAAGAAGTGATAATCTGTGACAGATCTGACCGGAACAAACAATGTGCCCAAAGGAAGCACCGCAGTTGCATTGGGTCTTTTTGACGGCGTTCACCACGGACACAGGGCGGTCATAGGACGGGCTGTAGAAGCAGCGAAGAACGTTTCCGGAACAGAGCCGGCGGTATTTACTTTTGATACGGCTACCGTTACGTCCAAGGGGACGAGCGGAGTTGAATACATTTTTTCCCGTGAAACCAAGTTTGATCTGATAAGCGGATTGGGAGTAAAATATATATATTCCCCGGATTTTATGAACTTTAAGGATCTTTCGGGAGAGGATTTTGTGGATCTGGTGCTTTGCGATAAGCTGTCGGCAAAATTTGCGGTATGCGGCGAGGATTTCAGATTTGGCAGGAACGCCTGCTGCGGAGCGGCAGAGCTTGACAAGATGTGCAGAAAGCGTGGGATAGGGCTTATAACCGTTCCGGAGCTTTCGGAAAACGGCAGGAAGATCTCCTCTACCGAGATAAGAGAGCTGATAAAGACCGGAGAGATAAAAAAAGCAAACAGACTGCTTGGTTCGGACTTTGCGTTCAGGCTTCCGGTAGCTTACGGGAAGCACATCGGACGGACTATGAATTTCCCGACAATAAACCAGTATATACCAAAATGTCAGGTCAAGCCGAAATTCGGCGTTTATGCTTCGGAAACGGAGATAAAAGGACGGGTCTACGGCAGCGTGACAAATGTAGGGATAAAGCCTACCGTGGGGAGCGAAGCTCCTCTGGCGGAGACTTACATAATGGATTTTCCCGGCGGAGACCTTTACGGCGAAACGGTAAAGGTCTCACTGGTGGATTTTGTACGTCCGGAAATGAAATTTTCCGGCATGGAAGAGCTTAAAGCCCGTATCGCAAAGGACACCGAAACGGCGCGGACTATACTGGGCGAAGCATCTTCCGGGAGCCGATAAATAAATTCAGAAAGAAGGATATTATGAAAACGGAAAATATAAGAACAAGGTTTGCGCCAAGCCCTACCGGATTTATGCACATAGGGAACCTGCGCACGGCTTTGTATACCTATATCATTGCAAAAAAATACGGAGGAAAATTCATTCTCCGCATTGAGGACACCGATCAGGGGCGCTATGTTGAGGGCGCTGTGGACGTTATCTATAACACTCTCAAAGCCTGCGGTCTGGAATGGGACGAGGGACCGGATATCGGCGGTCCGGTAGGTCCGTACATCCAGTCGGAACGCATGGGGATATTCAAGGAATATGCCGAAAAACTCGTTGAAACGGGGCACGCATATTACTGCTTCTGCACAAAGGAGCGCATGGAGCGAGTCCATGCGGAACAGCAGGCAAAGGGTATAACTCCCACATATGACAGGCACTGCCGCGATCTTCCAAAAGAGGAAGTTGAAAAACTCCTTGCGGCAGGAACGCCATACGTTATCCGTCAGAAAGTCCCTCTTGACGGCACGACTACCTTCCATGATGAACTTTACGGAGATATCACCGTTCCGAATGCGGATCTTGACGATCAGATACTTCTTAAAGCGGACGGAATGCCTACTTACAATTTTGCAAATGTTGTGGACGATCATCTTATGGGGATAACCCACGTTATCAGGGGCAATGAATATCTTTCTTCCACGCCGAAATACAACCTGCTTTATGAGGCTTTCGGCTGGGAAATACCTACATATATCCATGTTGAGCGTATAATGCGCGACGCGGCGCACAAACTTTCCAAGCGCGACGGAGACGCATATTTCGGGGATTTTGTGGAAAAGGGATATTACATTCCAGCGATACTTAATTATATAGCGCTCCTTGGCTGGGCGCCAAAGGGCGAAAACGAGATTTTCACACTGGACGAGCTTATAAATGAATTTGATATAAACGGGCTTTCAAAGTCGCCGGCGATATTCGACCCGGTAAAGATGAAAGCCATAAACGGCGAGTGGCTGAGGAAAATCTCCCATGAAGAATTTAAAGCCGCTGCGCTCCCCTATATAAGACAGACCTGCAAGCGTGAGGATATCAGCATTGACGAGCTGGTAAAGGTATTGCAGCCGAGGACGGAACTGCTTACGGAAATCCCGGAGAAAGTGGATTTTATAGACGAGCTTCCGGAATATGACAACGAGCTGTTCTTCAACAAGAAAATGAAGACCACTCCGGAAACTTCACTTTCGGCGCTGACGTCGGTGCTTCCGGTGCTGGAGAACATTCCCGAAAGCGCATGGAGCGAAGAAAAGCTCCATGAAGATGTTTTTGCCGAGATCGAAAGACAGGGCGTAAAGAACGGCTGGATGCTGCTGCCTATGCGCGCAGCCCTTTCGGGAAAAGCGCTTACTCCCGGCGGAGGTATCGAGCTTGCGGCGATCCTTGGAAAGAGCGAAAGCATTTCAAGAATAAAGAAAGCTATAGAGAAATTATCCTGATGTGTAAACATATTTTAACGCTTTGTCACAAAATAAACACAATAAGCTGATAAAATTGTTACCGGAAATAATACGGACAATTTCACCAAATATATAATATATGAAAGGCGGCTGTTGACAAATGATCGAAGTTCGCAACCTTACAAAACAGTACGGCGCGAAAAAAGCTGTTGACGATCTTTCTTTCACCGTGAACGACGGAGAGATATTAGGCTTCCTTGGTCCTAACGGCGCGGGAAAATCCACTACCATGAATATGCTTACGGGCTACATTTCCTCTACGTCGGGGAATGCGCTCATAAACGGCATTGATATTCTTGACGACCCCATAGAGGCAAAAAAGAATATCGGTTATCTGCCGGAGATACCTCCGCTGTACCTTGATATGACGGTAAAGGATTATCTGAATTTCATCTATGATCTGAAAAAGTGCAAGCTCCCCCGAAAGGCTCACCTTGAGGACGTTTGCAGTCTGGTAATGATAAAGGACGTTTATGACCGCATTATCAGGAATCTTTCAAAAGGATACAAGCAGAGAGTCGGTCTTGCACAGGCTCTTATAGGAAATCCTCCTATACTTATTCTGGACGAGCCTACGGTTGGTCTTGACCCTAAACAAATAATCGAGATAAGAACTCTTATCAAAAAGCTCGGAAAGAAACACACCGTTATACTATCCTCACATATCCTTTCGGAAATACAGGCGGTATGCGACAGGGTAATAATCATCAACGGCGGAAAGATCGCTGCCGACGATACCACCGAGAACCTTACAAAGAACATCAGCACCGATCACAGGATCATTGCGCGCATTGAAGGTCCCCGTGAAGAGATACTCAAGACCATAAAGAATATTTCCGGCGTAATATCCGTAATTGCCGACATGGAGCGCGAGCCGGGAATTTATGATTATGAGATCGAAACAAAAGAGGACGCGGATATCCGCCGGGAGCTTTTCAAGAGGATAGTTTCCCGGAGCTGGGTAATGCTTGGGCTAAGATCAACGGAAATGACCCTTGAGGATATCTTCCTGAAGATCACAATGGGCGATAACGTTGTTATCAAAACAAAGCAGTCTGCCGAAGAAAAGACCGAAAAATTCGAGCAGGACGCGTCGGGCGCTCCCAAAAAGGAAGAAGCAGCCAAGGTCCAGGACGAAAAGGCGGAGGAAGCCGGGGAAACCGTTCCCGAAGCCGACAGCGAGGAACAAAAGGAGGATGAGGAATAATGGGCGCAATATTCAGACGCGAGCTGAAGGCTTATTTCACCTCGCCTATAGCCTATATTTTCATAGCGGTATTCTATATCTATACAGCTACATTTTTTGTAAACTACAATATAATGTACGGCACGACAGATATGTCCACCGTATTTACAAGCGCATTCACGATAATGATGATACTGCTCCCACTGCTTACAATGAGACTTTTCACCGAGGAAAAGCGTCAGCGCACCGATCAGTGCCTGCTTACCGCTCCGGTAAATCTTTTCTCGATAGTTATGGGAAAATTCTTTGCGGCGGTATGTATCTTCCTTTGCGCTATGGCGATATATGTACTTTATGTAATAACTCTTGTGGCTCTTGCCGGTTCAGTGGCATGGGCGACGGTGATAGGAACGTTCATAGCACTGCTGCTTATGGGCTCGGCGTTTATCGCGATAGGCATTTTTGTTTCTGCAATGACGGAAAATCAGGTAGTTGCGGCTATCCTCAGCTTTATAATCATTATGGCGTTCTACCTTATAGATATGCTGGCGGGACTTGTTCCGATAGACTGGCTGAAAAATATTATGGCGGCTCTGGGCTTTTACACCAGATATTATGAATTTACAACGGGCATACTTAACGTTCCCAGCCTTGTGTTCTTCATAAGCGCAATATTCGTTTTCAATTTCCTGACGGTGCGCGTTCTTGAAAAGCGCCGCTGGTCCTGATGGGAGGTAATTGAAATGAAGATGAATACAAAAAAACTTAAATACGGTGCTGCGGCAACGGTGATAACCGTTGTTGTGATCGCACTGGTAGTTCTGCTGAATGTTATAATATACGCTCTCAGCGACAGATACAACATGAGCTTTGACCTTACTCCGGGCGGAGATTTTGAGATAAGCGACGAAACAAAGGATTATATAGCTTCTCTCAACGAAGATGTTGAGATATGCACAACGGTGGACGAACTCGCTTTTGAAACTTCCGAAAGCATTTACTACCGTCAGGCATATGAAGTGCTGAAAAAGTATGAATACAATTCCGACAGGATAGATGTTAATTTCGTCGATATGACCGTTGACCCCACTTATGTGGAAAAGTACAAGCAGTATTATGACGGAAGCATTTCCGATTACAGCATAATCGTTTTCAACAATAATTCCCACAGGATAAGGGTGCTGTCGGTGAACGACCTGTTCAATACGGAAATAGACTATTACACCATGAGCCAGCAGATAGTTTCTTCAAAGGCGGAACAGACGCTGACTTCCGCGCTGATGTACGTTACCGATCCCGATCCGAAAAAAGCTGTATATCTGGACGTGGTAACACAAAGCATGAACGGCGAGAATATCATGGATATGCTTGCAAGCAACGGCTTTGAGACCGTGACCATAGACCCCAACGCCGAGGATATCCCGGAAGACGCCGATATGCTGGTGATAAACGCTCCGCTGAACGATTTTTCCGAAGAGCTTATCGACAAGATATATAATTTTATGGAAAACGGCGGAAATTACGGCAAGAATATGATCTACACCGCAAGCTATTCCCAGAATGATACTCCGAATATAGACGCGTTCCTTGAGGAATGGGGCATCAGGGTAGGAGACGGTCTTGTAGGTGAGAACAACAGGCAGAATATCGCCTCGGAAACAAGCGCATATGCTATAATGACCTATCTTGAAGAAAACGACTATACCGGAGGTATCCCCGAGGAGGTAATAAGCAATCCTATAGCGGCTTACAATTCCCGTCCGATAGAGATAATGTATGATTATTCCGGCAATGTTACCACCGATCTGCTCCTTGCAACTTCCGAAACGGGATTTGTAATGACAAACGATATGATCGAGGAATACTATTCGACCGGCGAAGAACCGCCTATAGAGGAAAAAGCCGTTCCTATCATGGCAATGACGAGCAAATATACTTTTATCGACACAAAGCAGGTGCTTTCAAATATCCTTGTGATAGGCTGCGACGATATACTCAATTCCGGACTTACAAGCCAGACATATTACAACAACGGAGATTATTTTGTTTCCATAGTAAATAAGATGTCCGGCAAGGAAAACGGTCTGAACATCGTTGCAAAGGATCTTACCAGCGAAACTTATGAGACCAGCGCTTCACAGGTCACGACCCTCAGGATAGTATTCATGTTCGTGCTTCCTTTGTTGGTGGCAGCTGCCGGTATTACCGTATGGCTCAAAAGGAGACATAAGTAATGAAAAAGAATATCAAGATCATTATTATCTGTCTTATAGCGGTGCTTGTTCTTGGAGGAGCAGCGGCGGTGCTTCTGCTGACGGCTCCTGAAAAAGAGGAGGAGACCGATACGGGAGACGAAGAGACATCACATCTTATGTATGACAAAAACCCGAGCGATATTTCGGAGATAACCATTGAGAACGAGCATGGAACTTACAAGATACAGCGCGTCGGAGAGGGCGACGACATCAAGTGGGCTATTGAAGGCGTATCAGGTCTGCCTATCAGCAGCGAGTCCCTTGGAAACGTTATAGAGAACGCGGCTACGCTTACCGCACAGCAAACGGTCGTTGAGGCTCCGGAGGATATATCCATTTACGGTCTGGACGCTCCCTCCGCAAAGGTGACTACGGTGTTCACGGACAGCTCGGGAACAACGAACACTCTTATTCTGGGCAATGAAGTTCCGGACGGTATAAACCGTTACTTTATGCTTGAGGGCGACGATACCGTATATACTGCAAGAAAGTCGGATATGCAGTATTTCCTCAATGACAAATACGACCTTGTAAACAAGGTCATCTATAAGGCAAAGACGGCTGCTGATGAAAATGATACCACAGACTATACCCGTATAAATAAAATGACGATCTCCCGTAAGGATCTTGACTATGATGTTGTTATAGAATATGATATCCGTCAGGAGGACGACAGCATCATGACCGGAAATTCAACACAGTATGTAATGACTTCTCCGGCATTCAGGGATCTTAACCCGGAAACATCTTCGGAGATCACAAGCGGTATATTCGGATTTACGGCAACGGATCTCGGCATACTCAATCCTACGGAAGAGGACGCCGTAAAATGCGGTCTTGCCGACCCGGAAGCAATAGTCAAGACCGAAATAAACGGCGGTGATACGCTGAATTTCTACATTGGCGACGTATGCTATGATGATGACGGCAGCAAGCTTGGCAGATATGTTATCGCCGACGGCATAAATGTAATATATGTAATAGACGAAGCCAGCCTGCCTTGGCTTACCTTTGAGCCGATACGGATAGTTACTACTATGTTTACGGGAAACTATGTGTTTGACCTTGATTCTATGAATATAAAGGGCGAAAACATAGATATGAACTTTACAATGACCGGAAGCTCCGATAAGGATTTTGAAGTAAAACTTAACGGCAATGTCGTTGATAAGGATAAATTCAAGAGCTTCTATCAGTTCATACTGCGCGCTCCCAGTGACGATTTCTGCTTTGAGGAAACGGACGCCGAGCCTGTATTGACGCTTGAGATCAATACGAAAAACGGCGGCGGTGATGTGATCGAGTTTATTCCGCTGGAAAACCGCAAGAGCCTTGTAAAGCTGAACGGCAAGGCAGCCTATACCTGCGCAACGGCATACGTTGACAGACTTATAGAAAATATAGATCTTTACCTTAACGGCGAGGATATTGTTATAAACTGGTAACGGCAACGTTCCCGGAATGACATTTTTTTCGCCGGATATATGTTAATATCAGATCATGGGCTTTGCCCGGATCATGTTTGCCTGCGGCAATAAAAAATGAATGTTTGTTCTAAAATAATACTTGATTATATGAATTTTTTGTGCTATAATTATTTTGAACAGTAATTGCAGCGCACGGTTCAGGGAAGCCGTATTGATTCGCCGCAGGTAACTTTTGTAAAGGAGGATATGAAATGGCAGAAAAAAAGACAGCCGAAAAGGCGGAAAAAAACGAGAACCGCTTTCTTAAATATAAGGGTTACCCTCTTGTAAGAAAGAATGATGAACTTTACTACGGAAATATGTCGGACAAATATGTGGTATGGATGCAGATCACCGAAAAGACCAAAGTCGGGGATATGGACGTAGCAAGCAAGGTAAAGATATACAAAATGGCAACGGACGAAAATCTTTCTCCGATAGAAGCCATTGAAAAGCAGAGCGAAAAGAACAGTCTTTATGAGGCACTGGACATTGCTTATGCATGGCTTTCAAGGAAAACGGCGGAATGATCTTCGCCGACGGATATTGCTAATTATCAAGCGGTCATGGGATATGCGACATATCCTGTGACCGCTTATTATTTGTGGGAAACCAAAAATTCCATAATTTTACATTTTAAATGTAAATACTGTTTTTTTGAGAATTGTATTGAAAAAACAAAAAAAATATGTTATACTAAACTATATGTAATGTTCTGAAGCCGTTTACGGTATTTTAAGCGAAGGAGAGAATGTTATGCCCGAACTTGAAAATCATCTGGGCACTATCGGCATATCGGATAAATATCTGTATTCACTTGTTGAATATACGGTGTCTACCTGCTATGGAGTAGCCGGACTCGGAAAGACCTGCGGAAAAAATTTTGTTTCCTATGCGGCGGAAAAAGCCGGCATAGGCAGAAATATAAGCATAGATATCCGCGGCGGAAAACTGTTTATAAAGATCCATATCACGGTCATATTCGGCGTTAATATCTCTGCCGTTTCTGACAGCCTTGTACACAAGCTGCGTTATACCGTTCAGGAAAAAACAGGCATGGAAGTAGGAAAAGTAACGGTGTTCATTGACGGTATGACAAGCTGACAGCAGCCTATTTATGATACATCTGCGAAAGGAGAGACTGTCACGTAAGTTTCCGGTGACAGTGCTGAAATATGATAACAGGAAAGATTTTAAGAGACGCGTTTATTTCCGGTGCGGTCACTATCGCAAATAAAAAACGTGAGGTAGATCAGCTGAATGTTTATCCCGTTCCGGACGGAGATACAGGAACTAATATGTCAATGACCCTTGGGAATGCCCTAAGAGAGCTTCAGGTAATGGACGACGGGGCGACCGTATCACAGGTGGCTGAAACTACGGCTTCCGCTCTTCTCAGAGGCGCAAGGGGAAATTCGGGAGTTATTACTTCGCTGATATTCCGCGGCTTTGCAAAGGGCTTCAAGGGCAAAACAACAGCCGATTGTGATGACATCTGCAATGCGCTCAGGCTGGGCGTTGAGGGCGCTTACAAGTCGGTGATGACCCCGACCGAGGGAACTATCCTTACGGTGGCAAGACTTGCCGCCGAAAGAGCGGAGGCCGCCGCAAAATCCACAAATGATGAAGTGGCGCTCTGGAGCGACGTATGCATTGAAGCAAAAAAGGCTCTTGACAGTACGCCCGATCTTCTTCCGGTGCTTAAAAAAGCCGGAGTTGTGGATGCCGGAGGAATGGGACTTTACATCATCTGGACGGCTATGCTGGACGTTTTCAAGGGCAAGGAACCGGCAAGACCTGCGGATACCCCGAAAACGGATACGGTATCGGTGGATTTCAGCGCTACGGTGGGAGAATTTGACGAAGAGATAACTCATACCTACTGTACCGAATTTATCGTGCGGAAAAATTCCGAATGTAAGGACGCATCTCTTCTCAGGGCATTTCTGGAATCAATAGGCGACTGTGTGGTAGCCGTTGAGGACGACGATATAATAAAAGTACACGTTCATACCGAGCACCCCGGTCAGGCGATCGAAGAAGGTCTGCTGTTCGGTTCGCTTATAAACCTTAAAATAGACAATATGCGCTATCAGCATGAAAATAAAGCTAAGGAGGCTGCCGCCGTAAGAAAACAGCAGTTTACTCCAGCCGCTCCGGAAAAGCCTTTCGGCTTTGTGTCAGTGGCAAGCGGAGCGGGCATAGAGGATCTCTTCCGCAACCTTGGCGCGGACTGTATCGTAAGAGGCGGTCAGACCATGAACCCGTCAACGGACGATATATTGCAGGCGATAATGGCTGTTCCTGCCGAAACGGTGTTTGTTCTTCCGAATAACAAGAATATCATAATGGCGGCTGAACAGGCGGTAAGACTTGCAGACAGAAAGGTCTGCGTGCTTCAGTCAAAGACTATACCGCAGGGCATTACGGCAATGATGAATTACGATCCGGACAACGATTTTGATACCAACCGCCTGAATATGACAAAGAGCCTTGATACCGTTTCTACCGGACTTGTAACTTTTGCGGCAAGGGACAGTGATTTTGAGGGCAAGTCGATCAAAAAAGGCGAGATACTCGCCCTTGACAACGGCAAGCTGGCTTTTGCTGAAAAGGATATCCACAAGGCGGCGTACAAGCTGGCAAAACGGCTTATGAACAGCAGTTCATCTTTCATAAATATAATCTACGGCGCGGATATTTCAGAAAAGGACGCCGAGGAACTGTTCGAGCACATAAAAGCCAAAGCCGGCAGCAATGCCGAGGTAATGCTGATAAACGGCGGTCAGCCGGTATATTATTATATTATTTCCGTGGAATAAGAGGCAGAAAGTTCTGATGAAAAAAATAAACATTATCACGGGGCATTACGGCAGCGGAAAGACCAATTTTTCCGCAAATCTTGCCGTAAAACTTGCGGAGAGCGGCGAAAAAGTTACGGTAGTCGATCTGGATATAGTAAACCCTTACTTCCGTTCGGCTGATTTCGGGGAACTTTTCGGCAGCAAAGGGATAACTCTTGCCGCGCCTATGTACGCAAATTCCAATCTGGATATCCCGGCTATATCCTTTGATCTGGAACGCATCGCTTCCGAAAGCGGCTGCCTGATCGTAGATGTGGGCGGAGACGACGCGGGCGCTATAGCGCTGGGACGCTATTCAAAAATGTTCGCAGGAATGTCTGACGACGTGGATATGCTCTATGTGGTGAATTGCAGAAGATTCCTCACAAGAACGGCTGACGAGGCGCTTGAGCTTATGTATGAGATAGAAGCCGCCGCAGGCATGAAGCATACCGCAGTTGTAAACAACACAAATCTGCTTTACGAAACTACTGCGGAAGTTCTGGAACAGTCGGAAAGCTTTGCGGAGGAGATCTCCCGAAGATCGGGACTTCCCATAGCGTATACCTGCGTTCCCCTCGGAATTTCCGCAAAGGTGAAAAATCCGTTCCCGGTGGAAATATATGTTAAGAAAATTTTTGAAGAACAGTAAGACGGTCTTGCGTTTTAATGGGCTTAAAGAATGACATTACCTAAGAAATTCAGTTTTATTGATAGAAAATCTATACCGAAAGGAGTTAAATATATGGCAAAGATCACGGTCAATTTTGAAAAGTGCAAGGGCTG
>CANQZR010000051.1 GCA_947628405.1 uncultured Clostridia bacterium | reverse complement strand
TTCGTTCTGTTGTTCAATTTTCAAGATTCCTTCGCTCCGCTCTTTAGCGGAACTTTTTTATATTACCACTTCCCCACGCTTTTGTCAAGAGGTTTTCTTAAATTTCTTTCAGGAAATTTTTCAGTCTCTTTTTTACTCCTTCGTGGGTCAGCTTTTATAGTATACTACATTCCAAATGTTTTGTCAACACCTTTTTTCAAAATCGTCAGAATTGCCATTTAATGTTGTCGAATCAAGTCAGGTATTAAGCATATTGCACATATAGCATACGATCGGCTTATCCGGATAACCAAGTTATGGCATTTTTGCAGCCGACGTTCCGTTCAGAATAAGATTAAGATAATCGAGCTGTTCATCATAAACATTTTTGACCTGACCGTCCACATCGCTTATAACAACATAGAAATTCATTACCCGGTTATTGCCGGAAGCCTCGTCGGTATAGTGATATCTATATGTGTATGTTTCGGTATTTTCGGTGCTGTCTTTTACTATAGCATACGGTTTAAGACCAAGACGCCTTTCAGCTTCTTTGGCTTTCATGCCAAATTCTATAGAAGAAATATCTATTCTTTCGGCAGACTTTTCGCCCATCCAGTTGTGCTTCAGGATATAAAAATTGTAAAGAGTGGCTTGGCTTATATTTCCGGAACCGTCTTCAGAAAGCAACACCGCCCATTCCGGCACCATTATTCCGCCTACCGCCGCACTTTTTTCCGATTCGCACAAATAGTCAAAATCCGCAATGTAATTCAGTGCGCCGTAAAGGGAATTTTCCCCGGTTATAAATTGCTCGCCTGTGTCAGCGCTTATTTTTTCAATATCTCTGCCCAGAGGCATTTTATCAAATATTTTTCTGCCCTCGGCAGCTTTGGCGGACATCACGGCATATACTATTATAATGGCGATCACTGCGATGATCACAAGCGCAATAAATATCCTTGCCGCAATAACAGCCTTTTTCCTGCCGGCGGACTCTTTTTTCTTTTTTTCGGAACTTTTCTTTTTGCTTTGATCGGATTCATCCCGGACCGTATCGCTTTTTCTTTCTTCCGCTGCTCCGGGGATTATTTCCGCACCGCAGCTTCCGCAGAAAACATCATTTTCGGCAACTTCCGAACCGCATTCCTTACATCTCATAGTATGATCTTTCCCTTCCGACATTTATTAAAAACAAATTATCCGCGTCGTTACGCAGACCGCAGGCGTCGCAGCCGTTCTTACGGTCCGCAGATCTCAGGCAGAACAGGCAGTTTTGCCCGGATCAGATCTTTAAAACAAGAAATTATCTTATACATATAATATAACACTTAACCGGAATTTTGTCAACAATTAGTGCAAACTGCTGTATTATACCTTCAAAATGAAATTCCCAACTAAAATTATCCCACTTTTAAAGCAAATTTAACCTTAATTCACAAAATATTTACGTGATTTTGCAAGTTTTATCGAAAAATCTTGCAAAAATCCCTTGACAAGTCTTTTTTTATATGTTATCATATAAATTGGGTTTAAGCCCCGGGAGCATTTCCGACGGCTCATCATGCTCTCAGGCTTAAAAATCGTTATCCGAAATATTTTTCAGGAGAGTGAGTATATGCTTTTAAAAGAAGGAGAGATAAGAATACCTTCCGGCTGCGCCATATCGGGATTCATAAGCCGGGACGGCAAAAGACTGAACGGCAGTGATGTTGTCAAGTCCATTTCCTATATGCACGACCGCTCCAACGGTCTTGGCGGCGGCTTCGCGGGATATGGGATATATCCGGAATACAAGGATCTCTATGCGTTCCACGTTTTTTACAATTCAAATACCGCAAGAGAGCAGACCGAGCGTTTCCTTGACCGCCATTTTGATGTGGTCAACCTCAGCCGCATACCCACAAAGAAAGTACCGGCAATAACGAACGAACCTCTTATCTGGAGGTATTTTGTAAATCCTCTGCCTACAAAAATAGCTTCGTCACAGCTTGATGAAAAAGAATTTGTAGCAAAATGCGTTATCCGCATAAACAACGATATTGACGGCGCATATGTATTTTCCAGCGGAAAGAACATGGGCGTTTTCAAAGCCGTAGGCTTTCCGGAGGACGTGGGAGAATTTTACCGTCTGGACGAATACAACGGCTACGCCTGGACAGCCCACGGACGTTACCCCACAAACACTCCCGGCTGGTGGGGCGGCGCGCACCCGTTCTCTCTGCTTGACTATACTATAGTACATAACGGTGAGATATCTTCCTATGACGCCAACCGCCGCTTTATCGAAATGTTCGGTTACAGATGTACGCTCCTTACCGATACGGAAGTCATAACCTACATTTTCGATTATCTTAACAGAAAGCAGCGGCTCAGTCTTGAGGATATCGCCAGCATAATAGCCGCACCGTTCTGGAGCGAAATAGACGAAATCGAAAAGACCGATCCGGAAAAAGCCGCTAAGCTCAAATATTTCCGCAACGCTTTTTCCAGCCTGCTTATCACCGGACCTTTTTCAATAATCCTCGGCTATACCGGCGGACTTATGGCTCTTAATGACAGACTGAAACTCCGCTCCATGGTAGTTGCCGAAAAGAATGACATGGTATATATCGCCAGTGAAGAATGTGCTATCCGCGCTATCTGCCCGGACGCCGAAAACGTATGGAGTCCGCGCGGCGGCGAACCTGTCATCATAGATCTTAGCGAGGAGGGTAAAAGAAAATGCCTGTAAACTTTTTTCCTGCCCAGTTTGAGGTGCTCCGTAATACGGATAAATGTATAAAATGCCGTGCCTGCGAGCGTCAGTGCTCCAACGAGGTGCATTACTATGACGCCGACTACGATAAAATGCTTGCCAACGAAAGCAAATGCGTTGACTGCCAGAGATGCGTATGTATCTGCCCCACAGGCGCTCTGAAGATCCGTCCCAACGAGAACGCTTTCCGCGAAAGCGCCAACTACACCCAGCAGATAATGATAGAAAACTACCGTCAGGCAGGAAGCGGCGGCGTGCTTCTTTCTTCAATGGGAACGCCGAAAGATTACCCCGTTTACTGGGACAAAATGCTTATAAACGCCTCTCAGGTAACTAACCCGTCTATCGACCCTCTCCGTGAACCTATGGAGACAAAAGTTTTCCTCGGCAAAAAGCCGAGCCGGGTATCAAAGAATCCTGACGGCTCTGTAAATACCGACCTGCCGCCGTATCTTGAACTGAATGTTCCTATAATGTTCTCGGCAATGTCTTACGGCTCTATCTCAAAGAACGCTCACGAAAGCCTTGCAAGAGCCGCAGAAGAACTGGGTACATATTACAATACCGGTGAAGGCGGTCTGCATAAGGATTTCTACAAATACGGCAAAAACACTATCGTTCAGGTAGCTTCGGGACGTTTCGGAGTATTCAGAGGATACCTTGACGCCGGCGCAGCCATTGAGATAAAAATGGGACAGGGCGCAAAGCCGGGTATCGGCGGACACCTCCCCGGCGCAAAGATCGGCGAGGACGTTTCCAGAACGCGTATGATACCTATGGGAACGGACGCCATTTCACCTGCTCCGCACCACGATATATATTCTATCGAGGATCTTCGTCAGCTTATCTTCTCGCTTAAAGAAGCCACCGAATATACCAAACCCGTCATAGTAAAGATCGCGGCAGTACATAATGTTGCAGCTATAGCCTCCGGTATTGCGCGTTCCGGCGCTGACATCATAGCAATAGACGGTTTCAGAGGCGGAACCGGCGCCGCTCCCACAAGAATACGCGATAATGTGGGAATACCGATAGAACTTGCTCTTGCTTCCGTTGACCAGCGTCTACGTGATGAAGGAATAAGAAACGAAGTTTCAATAGTCGTAGGAGGTTCGGTAAGATCTTCTTCCGATGCGGTAAAAGCGATCGCTCTCGGAGCGGACGCGATCTACATAGGAACGCCCGCGCTCCTTGCGCTCGGCTGCCACCTTTGCAGGAGCTGCCACGAAGGAAAGTGCAACTGGGGTATCGCTACCCAGCGACCCGACCTTGTAAAACGTCTTAATCCGGAAGTAGGCTATAAGAGACTTGTAAACCTTGTCCGCGCATGGGATCATGAAATAAAGGAAATAATGGGCGGCATGGGTATCAACTCGATCGAAGCGCTCCGCGGCAACAGGCTCATGCTCCGCGGCGTAGGACTTAACCAGAAAGAACTTGACATTCTGGGAATACAGCACGCAGGTGAATAACAGGCTTCGCCTGTTATTCAGTGTTGAGAGTTAAGAGTGGAGAGTTGAGATATTGACATTAAATTTTATTGTTCTTTAATCAACTTTAAACACCAAAAACTTAAACTCTCAACCATATAAAATAGCAGAGTAAGACATAAACCCTACTTTATTTAATGCACGATATATAATAACAACATAATAACAAAATGCAGAGTTGAGATATTGACATTAATTTTTAGTGTTCTTTAATCAACTTTAAACACCAAAAACTTAAACTCTCAACCCTGATAGTGTGGCAGGAATATATCAAGTGCCGATAAAATAAAGCAGACTCAGCTTACTCTCAACTCTAAACTCTAAACTCTCAACTCTTATAGAAAGGTTGTTTTACGGATGAAAAGAGTGTATGTCAATGAAGACTGGTGCTTAGGCTGCCATCTTTGCGAATATTACTGCGCTTTTGCCAACAGCGGCGAGACCGACATGGCAAAAGCATTCAAGCTGGACAGAGCGCCCGTTCCGCGTATAACGGTGGAAGAGGGCAACGGCATCAATTTTGCCGTCCAGTGCCGTCACTGTGCGGAGCACCCCTGCGTAAAGGGCTGCATCACCGGCGCGCTTTCGGTAGAAAACGGCGTTATCTCGGTAAATACCGACCGCTGTGTGGGCTGCTATACCTGCGTTCTCTCCTGCCCTTACGGCTGTATAGTTATCGACGAAAAGAACGACGGTAAAACCATTGCCAAGTGCGACCTATGCATTAAAAACAATTCGGGCGAACCTGCCTGCGTGGCAAATTGTCCCAACAGGGCAATAGTATTTGAAGATAGGGGTGAAGATCAATGAAATATGTTATAATCGGCAATTCAGCCGCTGCTGTCGGAACTATCCAAGGCATACGTTCGGTCGATACTCAGGGACAGATAGTTGTAATTTCCGACGAACCCTATCATACATATTCCCGTCCGCTTATTTCCTACTGGCTCAAAGGCGCGGTAACAGACGATAATATGCGCTACCGCGACGAGGATTTTTACGAAAAGAACGACGTGGACACGCTTTTAGGCACAAAAGTCACAAAGATAAACGCCGCCAAGAAAACTGTTACGATCGAAAACGGAAATGAAATAAGCTACGACAAACTCATGGTGGCAACCGGCTCAAAGCCTTTCGTTCCTCCCATGGAGGGAATGGACAAGGTAAAAAACAAGTTCACGTTCATGACATTCGACAGCGTAAAGGCAATAAAAGAAAAAGTTTCCGAGGGCATGAAGGCCCTTATCGTAGGCGCAGGACTTATCGGTCTTAAAGCTGCCGAAGCACTGGAACATTACGGTGCTGACATGACAGTCATCGACCTTGCGGACAGGATACTTCCGTCAATTCTTGACTCGGACGCCTCCGCTATAATGCAGAAGCATATCGAAAGCAAGGGAGTAAAATTCATTCTCGGAACAAGCGTAAAGGAGTTCAGCGAAAATTCTGCCGTTCTTGCAAACGGTGATAAAGTGGATTTTGATATGGTCATTCTTGCTGTGGGCGTTCGCCCGAATACGGAGCTTGTTGCCGAAGCCGGCGGAAAAGTGAACCGGGGCATAGTTACCGACAACCGCCAGATGGTCGAGGGCTTGAAAGACGTTTTCGCTGCCGGCGACTGCACCGAATCCCTTGACATCACTACCGGACAGCAGAAGATCCTTGCGCTTCTTCCCAACGCATTCATGCAGGGCGAAGCCGCAGGAAAGAACATGGCGGGCACCGATTTCCGCTATCTGAATGCAATACCCATGAACGCTATCGGATTTTTCGGACTGCATATCATCACAGCAGGAAGCTATGACGGAGAAGCATTTGTTGAGACCGACGGCGAAAGAAATTACAAAAAACTTGTCACCAAAGACGGCGAGCTTAAAGGCTTCATACTTATGGGAGATGTAAAGCGCGCAGGAATTTATACCTCGCTGATAAAACAGCATATCGCCGTTGACGAATGTGATTTTGAACTTCTGAAAAAAGCTCCCCAGATGATGGCATTCACAAGGGAGCGCCGCAATGACAAGCTCGCAGGAGGTGTTGGAAATGCCGACTAAAATAAACGCAGCGGGTCTGCATTATAAAGACCTTAATCATCTTGTCAGCACTACCAATGACAAGGATATAATAATCGAAAATGCGCTTGGACATCGTTATATCGGCAGCAGCGCGCAGGATAAGAATATCGAGATACACGGTATTCCCGGCAATGCCCTCGGCGCTTACCTCAACAAATGCCGCATAACCGTTTTCGCCAATGCTCAGGACGCTACCGGCGACACCATGAACTCCGGCGAAATAATCATTCACGGAAATTGCGGAGACGCTGCCGGCTACGGAATGCGCGACGGAAAGATCCTTATAAAAGGCAACGCCGGCTACCGCGCAGGAATACATATGAAAGAATACCAGAAACACATACCTTTCCTTGTTATCGGCGGAAAAGTAGGAGATTTTCTTGGCGAATATCAGGCGGGCGGAAGAATAATCGTCCTTGGCATTGACCATGAAAACAGCTGCCCTGTGGGAAGTTTCTGCGGAACGGGAATGCACGGCGGAGCTATCTATATCCGCACGGAACACGCTCCCCAAGGACTTCCCGTGCAGGTAAAATGCACCGACGCAACTCCGGAGGATATGGAGAATATCCGTCCCGACATTGAAGAATTTGCACAGAATTTCGGCTACAGCGCTGCGGAGCTTATGAAAGATCATTTCTTCAAGCTAACCCCCAATACCGCCAGCCCGTATAAGCAGCTTTATGTCAATAACTGATAAATTCTCGCCTTGCAATCCGGCGGAATTTATGGTATACTTATTGCAAATACCACAGACAGGAGGAAATTACCATGCAGGAACGAAAAAGCATTATAATTTTCTCATCAGAGGGCGAAACTCTTGATAACATCGCCCTTACGGCAGGAGAGTACGGATTTGCTGATATCTCCGTTTCGGACGGCAGCAATGCGCGCAGCCTGCTTTCGGAAAAACACTTTGACGCTGTTTTTATCAATACCCCTCTTGAAAAGGAATTTGGGCTTGATCTTGCAGCATTTGCGTCAAAGCTGGGCTGCGGAGTGATAATTTCCTCCGCTTCAAAAAACTGCGGCGAAATTGCCGGAAGGATAGGCGGAATGAACGCGTTTATCCTGCCGCGTCCATTGAATAAAAATACGCTTATCCAGACGTTCAGGTTCGTACTTCTTGCAAAGGATATGCAGAACGAGCTTGAAGCAAAAAATGCTGCTCTTGAATCAAAACTAAAAGATGTAAAACTTGTTGACAGAGCGAAATGCGTTCTTGTGGAATATCTCCGCATCTCCGAAGCGGACGCTCACCGTCAGATACAGAAGCGCGCAATGGATATGCGCGTTCCGCAGGTAGTCATAGCAAAGGATATACTTAAAACCTATGAAATGTGACCGAAAGGAAATTACTTATGAAATTCACAAAAATGCACGGCATAGGCAACGATTACGTCTATGTTAACTGCTTTGAGGAAACGGTGAACGACCCGGAATATGTTTCCCGTATCGTAAGCGACAGGCATTTCGGTATCGGCTCGGACGGACTTGTACTTATAATGCCGTCGGAAAAAGCAGACTTCCGCATGAGAATGTTCAACGCCGACGGTTCTGAGGGAATGATGTGCGGCAACGCCTCGCGCTGCATAGGAAAATACGTTTACGATAACAGAATGACCGATAAAACTGAGATCACCCTTGAAACAAAAAGCGGCGTAAAGCATCTGCGGCTTTTTGCCCATAACGGCATTGTGGAAACCGTAGAAGTAGATATGGGCGAAGCAATATTGAAGCCCTCCCTTATCCCGATGAAAGACAGCGGCGAAAATTTTATAAACAAGCCTATCGAAGTCAACGGTGAGAGTTATAATATCACCGCCGTTTCAATGGGAAATCCCCACTGTGTTATATTCACAAACGGGATAGATCAACTTGATCTTGAAAAGATCGGTCCGTATTTCGAGAACCATGCTCTTTTCCCCGAAAGAGTAAATACGGAATTTTGCGAAGTTATCAACGATCATACCCTTAAAATGCGCGTCTGGGAACGTGGCAGCGGAGAAACGTGGGCTTGCGGCACCGGAGCCTGTGCCACGGCGGTAGCTGCCGTGCTCTGCGGATACTGTAACCGCAGTGAAGAAATCACCCTTATCCTGCGCGGAGGAAAACTTTCCATTACATACAAGCAGGACGGACGCGTTCTTATGAGAGGTCCTGCCGCAAAGGTATTTGACGGCGATATCAATATCGAAAATACGGCTGAAAATATGCCTGATCAAACGAAAGGACAAATTTAATATGGCTTTTATAAACGAAAATTTTCTTGACCTGAAAGAAAATTACCTTTTTATTGACATTGCAAAAAAAATAAAGGCTTATCAGGCTGAAAATCCCGATAAAGCTCTTATACGCATGGGAATAGGCGACGTTACCCTGCCCATTGCTCCGGTAGTGGCGGAAGCAATGAAAAAAGGCGCGGAAGAAATGACCCATAAGGAAACGTTCAAAGGGTATGAAGACAGCGGACGCGGCTATGAATTTCTCCGTGAAGCCGTTGCCGGATATTACAGGAGCTTCGGCGCGGAAGTTGACCCCGGCGAGATACTTATAAGCGACGGCGCTAAAAGCGACTGCGGAAATATCGTTGATATTTTCGGCGAAAACAATATCGTCCTTATAACCGATCCTGCTTACCCGGTATATGTTGATTCAAATACCATGAGCGGAAAAGATATAATTTACGCCTCTTCAAATGAAGAAAACGGCTTTGCCGCAATGCCCGACGATTCCGTTGACTGCGATATCATCTATCTTTGTTCTCCCAACAATCCCACAGGTTCAGTCTACACAAAGGAACAGCTTGAAAAGTGGGTCGCCTATGCAAAGAGCAAAAGCGCGATAATCATTTTTGACTCTGCTTACGAGGCTTTTATCCGCGATGAAACGCTTCCCCGAAGCATTTTCTGCATTGAGGGCGCAAGAGATTGCGCCATTGAAATATGTTCCCTTTCCAAAACAGCGGGCTTTACCGGAATGAGGTGCGGCTATACGGTCATTCCAAAGGAACTGACTGCATATGATACTGACGGAGAACCTGTCAATGTTTTCAAGCTCTGGTGCAGACGTCAGGGAAGCAAATTCAACGGCGTTTCATACCCCGTACAATGTGCTGCGGCAGCGGTATTTACGCCCGAAGGTCTTGCTGAAACGAGGAAAAATATCGACTATTACATGGAAAATGCCCGTATCATGTCCGAGACCTGCGATGAACTGGGAATAAAATACACCGGCGGAAAAAATTCTCCGTATATATGGTTAAAGTGTCCCAACAATATGGGAAGCTGGGACTTCTTTGATTACCTGCTTAAAGAGATCCGGGTTGTGGGAACTCCCGGAGAGGGTTTTGGTCCTAACGGCAAGGGCTGGTTCAGGCTGACCGCATTCGGTTCAAAGGAAAATACGATCGAAGCCATGTCACGGCTGAAAAAACTGCTTAAATAAAACAGATATCCCCATACGGCAACAACACCGTATGGGGATATTTTTTCATTCCGCAGACCGGAACATTATCCGGAGGTATCCGTTCTTTTCTCTTTAACAACAGCGCAGGAAACAAGCCCTACTATTATTCCGAACAAGATGCCTGCAATAACGTCCGTAGGAAAATGCACATAAAGATAAAGCCGTGAAAATGCTATCAGCGCCGCAAGCGTAAAAGCATAAGGCGCAAGTTTTTTAATTCTTTTTGCCAGTACCGAAGCTATCGCAAACGAATAATATGAATGTCCGGACGGAAAGGAATACCCTGACGGCGGCGGTATTATCAGCCGTACATCTGGGTGCTGGATAAACGGGCGCGGTCTTGCGATAAGTTCTTTCAGCAGCAGATTCCCGAAAAGGAAACACAATATAATTGCAAAAGCAAGCGTAAAGCCTATTCTTCGGTATTTTTCTGATATCATAAGAGCCGCGGCAATTACCACCGCAAGGATACCGCCGTCTCCAAGATGCGTCAAAGCGGACATGACCGCGTCCAAAAATGAACAGCGCATATGCTCCTGAATAAAATCGAGCACTGCAAAATCTATTTCCGTCATATTATTTCCTCTTTTCCGAAAAAATATTATACCACGGAACTATATAAAAGTCAACCGACGGCTATGTTAAAAAATTCAAAGCTCCGCAGAGAAATATCCCTGCGGAGCTTTTTTATCCTCCGATCTTGTAGCCTATCCATGAAGCAAGGATACCAACGACCACCGCTCCCAATCCTATAAACATAACCGTTCCCATCAAAAAACTTCCTATAGCAAGAATCGGAGCGATAAGGAAAAGCATCATTGCGTTTAAAACATTTCCGCACGCGTAAAAACCCTTGACCAAACAGCCCGATACATCAAGATCCAGATGTGAATATAAATACCCGGATTGAAAATTGCATATAAGCGTTACCACACCGAGCAGTACCGACGCACATACCGCCGCAAACGGACTGATCCTATCCACATAATCCAGTCGGAGCACTGCATTGATTATCGCAAACAGCGTGACCGGTATAACAAAATCCAGAATAAAAAACAGTATCAGCTTTAATTTTTGTCCTATTCTTTTTGCCTTAGCGCCTGTTGATCTTCTGAAACATTCCTTTGCCTTAGCGTCGGAATCCTTATAGCCTGATATGCTTTTGAATGTGTTCCCTGCGCTGACATATTCTTCGGACGTATTCGCGCGGTCCATCATAGCCAGAGCACGGTTATATTCAAATTCATTTTTCAAATTCTGACGGTCGCCATATATCTGGTTGGAATCCTTATAGTCATACTCCGTAAGCATGAGCATTATTTCTATCGCATTGTCGATATCGCTCTGTGAAGAAGCTCTTTCCAACATATTTTTCCCATGACGATAAGCAGAATCGCAAGCCGCCTCTTTCAGTTCGTTTGTATCGGCTTCCTTTCCGTACCGCAGAGCATTTTTAAAGCTGGGTTCATTTAAATAGCAGACATTTATTCCTTTAAGTTTTGAAATATTATGGCAATTCACCTTTGCCATAAGTTTTCCCAGATATGCCTGATAACATTCCGGATCCATATCAAGGATCTTTTCGCAATAATGATCTGCTTTCTTCCAATCGCCGTCTCTTAGGAATATATCGACTCTTTTCAGGAGCTGTTCCTTGTTTTCAGCCGGCTTTGCAGCCGCTGCAGAAGATGAACGTTTACTATATTCAAACAGATTTTCTACAAATCTTAATAATTCCAGATCATAGCCGATCCTTGACATATCCTTAGCCTGAAATTGCATAAGCTCTTCCGGCAGGTCATATGCGTTCATGTCCCTATAGCATGGGATCAGTTTTTTGGACGGATCTTTTTCCGTCATTTTCAGGAATCTGCTCCACTCGTTCTTTACCCACACCGCATTGAAATATTCCGGCTTTGTGCCAACTGCCAGCATGACCTTAGAACTTGCAAGAGCGGCATAGATATACGGTTCATAATCCTCACCGAGCTTGCTTTCAAGTGTGACCTCCGCATAGAAGACCTTGTAGCCTTCTTTGGTAAAAAGGCGGTAAAGCCCGTCTGCAAGCAGACTGTCTACTGTACGTTCACCGTTTTCATCAGTCCTTTTATAGCTGATAAAAATATCATAAGGAGCTTCATTTCTTACAATATCAAGTATAGCCGACTGGAGCCTGTCGATCTCGGCAGCCTCGCTTTCATATATTTCGCGCTGTTCGTCATCGGCATATTCCAGTGCGGAACGGTAATCGTCGTCGGATCTTATTGATCTTTCCACAGTTCTGTTGCAGGTAGGGAGTTTTTTGTTTTTATCAGGAGCTTTTTCATATATGATGCCATATCTGCAAAGAACGATACCCCAGTATGCTTCCGATTCATTAGGATAGCTTGCCGCAAGGTTTTCGTATATAGTTTCGGCTTTATCAAATTCGCCTTTCATGCGAAGATCGGTCGCACGGTTGAACTGGTTAGCGGCTATATCGTTATTATCTCTTGGCAAAGCCTGTGCCACGCCGCAGTATTCGCATTTAACAGTGCTTTTGCCGAGCTGGACGTTAAGAGGCGCTCCGCAGCATTTACAAAGAAAATCAGCCATAATATCTCCTTAACAGACAAATTTTTTACTTATTAGGAATATTATAGCACAGGATCGTATAAAAGTCAACAGACGAATTGTTTAACTCAACCTTTTGCCGTTATATCTGCATTAAAAAAGCGGCTTGTTTTATAAACAAGCCGCTTTACATATTATCAGTCGGAAACGTAAGGGAGAAGAGCTATATATCTTGCACGCTTAATAGCAACGGTAAGCTCTCTCTGGTGATAAGCACATGTGCCTGTAACTCTTCTGGGAAGAATTTTTGCTCTTTCGGTCATGCACTTTTTCAGTCTTGCAATATCCTTATAATCGATCTTCTCCACTCTGTCAGCGCAGAACATACATACCTTTTTGCGTGTTCTCTTTGCGCCTCTGGGAGCTTTCTCTCTATCCTTTTCCATTATGAAACCCTCCTTTTAAATAATTAAGCAGCGCGGACATCCAATATCCGCAGGCAGTTTACACTCAGAACGGCAGGTCACCGTCGCCGATGACTTCCTCAAAGCCTCCCTCTCCTATATCGCCGAAAGAAAGCGACGGAGCAGGCTCGTTATTCTGCTGTGGTGCAGGCTGACTGTATCTATCCTGCTGGCGCGGCTGTGAATACGGCTGCGCAGAGAAATTTCCTCCGCCCTGTCCGCCGTTTGCCGACGCTTTTGTTTCTCCGAAAGAAACATTATCGGCATACACTTCCGTAACATAATGCCTTACTTCGGGATAGCGCTTATCGTCGTAGGTCCTTGTCCTGAGTTCACCCTCAACAAGAATGATCTTTCCTTTAGAAAAATATCTGCTGATAAATTCGGCAGTCTGTCTCCATGCCACGACCGTAATGAAATCGGTAGGACGTTCTCCGTCCTGAGTAGTATAGCCGCGGTTGACAGCAACGGTTATCTGGCAGGTATTTACTCCGCTTGAAGTCTGCCTCAGTTCCGGGTCGGAAGTAAGTCTGCCCATAAGGATGACCTTGTTTATTGAACAAGCGCTCAGCATATTTTACAGCCTCCTTTTGTCTTTGTAAGGATAGACCTTACTTTACGGTGATCAGTGAACGCATAACGCCGTCCGTGATCTTGAATACACGGTCAAGTTCAGCAGGAAAATCAGGCTTGCAGGAATATGTGTAAAGCACATAATAACCTTCGGTCTGGTCGTCGATCTCATAAGCGAGCTTTCTTTTGCCCCACTCATTTACTGACTCCATAGTACCGTTAGCCTCGATAAGTGCTGTGAACTTATCGTTGAGAGCCTTAACGCCTTCCTCACCGTTTTTCAGGCTGTAGACTGCCATGGTCTCATAGGTCTCGTTTACCTTAGCCATTAAAAACACCTCCTCTTGGATCACGTCCGTTACATTGCACGGACAAGGATACTCAATTATTATAACATTCCCCGTCTGTTTTGTCAAGGGATAAATTTTCGGCGTTTTATACAAAAAATACCCGGTTCAAAAAGCGGAAAACATTATTTATCAGGTCACTGGAGCTCTGCAAGAGCAGCGTCAAGGTCTGTAAGCTCATATCCGTCCGGAATATCAAAAGCCGACGACGGGACGGTATCGGTAAATTTATTTACTATAAGAGCGTTTATTTCATAGGAATCATCGCTTACAACTATCGCGGAAAGCTCGCCGTCCTCATTATACAGGAAGCAGCTCTCTCCGTCGGATTCACAGGTAAATTTTTCGCCGTCTATAATCACCGGACAGCTGTTAAGGTACTCCGACTCCTTTATAGAATCTTCATCAATATCTATTTCTCCGAGCATTTCTTCGGAATTGTATTCGTCCCATATGCTTTCGTCCACCTGCATATAAAAGCCTTCTTTCTCGGCAGGGTCAAGCATATACATCAATGAATCCTTTATTATTATGATGAACCTTTCGCCGTTTTCATCAACGGCGTCAAGAGCGATCCTCTTTTCGTCAAAAGCCATTGTCATTGCTATAGTTTTGTCTACAGACTCAACATCAAGGTAGAAACTGCTTGCGTCTCCCAGAGTATTTGTAAAATTATATGTACAGCTTTCTTCAAAAGCTGTTTCCGTTCCCCCGATATTCTTTATATCCGAATTTGCAAATTCCTCTAAAGAAGCATACACAAGCCCCTCCTCTTCGGTGATCTCCTCCGATACAGTCTCAGCTTCCGAAGTGGTAGTTTCTTCTGTTGTTGTGGCGGCTTCGGTCGTTTCTGAGGTTTCATCTGATGTTGTTTCTGATGTTGTTTCGACAGCTGAAAAACCTATCGTCTCATTAGGCGCAGTAGTTTCGTCGGTCAGTCCCTGTCCGTTATTCTCCCCACATGATGCCAGCATGACAGCGCATACCATAACTGCGGCAAGTGCTGAAATGTTTCTTTTCATAATCATATCTCCTTAAATAAAAATAGTGTATAAGCACAATTTAATTATACACCTTTTTTATAAAATGTACATAATTTTTTGAAAATTTCCTTGAAATAAACAAAAAACCTGCCGATATATCAGCAGGTTTTGATATTAATAACAAATTTTTAGTCGCGGCAAGAAGCCGATTTTTTCAGCATTTGTCCGGCAGGATCGACCTTTTGCCGTAAAATGATCCTTTTTTAAAAAAATTCAATAATTTGCTTGCAATGTGATGAAATTTATGTTATAATTCTGATATAAGATAAATTCCGATCGAAACATCTGCGGTCGGGTATGGTATTCTTAAATTTTGGGGAGGAGTTTTTATTATGAAACTTAAAAAATTGGCGGCTGTTCTGATAACAGTGCTTATGTGCACCGTTATGCTGC
>CANQZR010000050.1 GCA_947628405.1 uncultured Clostridia bacterium | reverse complement strand
CCGCACACAAGGCTGCCGGTGGCTAAATTTTTACCGCGATTTTCGTCCATTATCATAACCTCCATAAAATATTATGATTTATTATAACATTTTTTGATAATATTTTCAATTGATTATTTTGCAAAATAATATATAGATTATTCATAATATTTTGTATCTTTTTGCCAAATTTTGATGAAATATATCAAAATGCTATTTTGCAGCAAAAGGTTGTTTTTTAGTGTGGAGTGTTGAGAGTTAAGAGTTGAGATATTTGTAATTTAACGCACTAAACGAGAGAAAATTATAGCTGGTCGAGCTGAGCCCAGCTGTTGTTTATCATATTTGGTGTGCTAAATTATAATATCTCAACTCTCAACTCTCAACTCTTAACTCTATATTTTATATAAAAGCGCCGCACAAAGTCTCAGCAAGATCTTTGTACGGCGTTCATTTTACCAATATTTTTACAAAAATAGACCTTTATGTATTAAAATCCGATATCTTCATTTACAAGTATGACCTTTATCCTGTCCTTGATGCGCTGCTGGGCAGTGACTACATAAGAACAGCATATCCTTGATTTGCTGCGGCAGCCGTCGGTCATTCCGGACGACCCCGACGCCAGAGCCATACATTCTCCCTTGCTGCGGCAGTATGTCTCACATTCAAGACGTGCCGTGTTTGCCGGTGCGGCAATGCGTTTTACCCTTATTATAGCTTCGTCAAGATCCCTGACTATTTTGTTTCTTCCGGCTACAACTATTACCGACGCCGGACCAAAACATATTGCAGCAACGCGGTTGCTGTTCCCGTCTACGTTGTAAAGTTCGCCGTTTTCCGTAATGGCATTTGAACTTGTCAGGTAAAAATCAGCCGAAAAAGCAGCGCGGTAAACTTCCTGTATCTCTTCGGGAGATTTTCCTGCACGGTCGTAGAATTTATATGCTCCGGAGCGCAGAAGCTCCATAGCGCCTATTTCATCAAGAGTAGCCGAACCTCCGCAGGCGACCGTTCCGCCCTCGGTAAGGAGCTTTTTCACAATTGAAAGGGCTTCTTCCTTATTTTCAGAAATAAATGGCAGCATATTATTGGTTTTAAGAGCTTCGGCTGTGCGTTCAAGAATTTTCTGATATACTGATCTTTTATATTCGGACATATAAAACCCCTCCTTATAAAATTAGAAATTCTTTACTGCTATTCATTATTATATCACATTATATTTAAAAAATAAAGGGTTTTTTAAAAGTTTGTAGGATATCGCCAACTAAATAATAAATAATTTGTTAAAGAAAACGCAAAATATTTAAAATCTGCAACTTGCAGTATCTTATTGCCGAAACTGTTATGTGGAAAAAATATCCTCTCCATGATAAAAAGAGAGGATATTTCGGTTCATGTTATTTCTATATCGGAAGCGTCCCCTACTTCATAGTCCAGATCGTTGGTAAAATCGAATATGTCCTCGTCGCCGTCCGAAGCCGCTGCCGAATCAAAATATCCGAGTTCTTCCATATCAAGACCGGAAGTATCTATCCCCGTATTGTCATCTATAGTTTTTATGTGAGAAGCAGCCTCCTGCTCCTGTTCGTAAAGAGCCTTGTCGGTGTCAAGAGTGTCCGTTTCGATCCCACTGTTGTTTTCTATCACCCTTACATGGGAAGCGGCTTCCTGCTCCTGTTCATATAAAGCCTTTTCGGTATCGAGAGAATCCGTTTCTATACCATTGTTGTTTTCGATAACTCTTACACGGGAGGCAGCCTCCTGCTCCTGTTCGTATAGAGCCTTTTCGGTATCAAGAGTATCCGTCTCTATGCCGTTGTTGTTTTCGATCGTTCTCACATGGGAAGCGGCTTCCTGCTCCTGTTCGTAGAGCAGTTTGTCTGTGTCAAGGTCATTTGTCTCTATGCCGTTTGAATAATCCACGGCAGGTTTTTCTTCGGGAACGGAAGCTGCCGGAGCTTTTTCCGGAACGCTGCTGACAGGCTCCGCCGGTTTGCGCACAGGCTTTGAAAAGAACTCCTCTGCGTCAGTGGGCTGTGGGAGCTCCGGAAGCGGCGCGGAAGAGGGCGCATAATACGATTCGGAAAAGCCGTTTTCCTGAGCGCCCGGCTGTCCGGCTGTATAGGGAGATTCTGACGGAGCAGACATATTTCCGTTTTCAGGTTGGGAATATCCCGTAAAATCAGGAGCAGGCGCATTATAGTCCTGAGCCGGAGTTTTCTTTTTATGGAATATTAATACCAGTACCACTATACCCGCCGCAAGCATTATCAGTCCGAATACAAGACCTATATAAAGACCGTTGGTATTAAACAATACAAGATCATATGGGATTATGTGAGCGGCGGCTTCACTTCGTCCGCCTTCAAAGTATCCTACTTCCTCGAACCAGTCGAGAAGATAACCCTGAAGCTCCTCGTCAAGGGGCTGAGCCTTGGCGATAAAGCCCATTTCGGGAAATTCAACATCATAATTTCCGTCCATATATTCATATGTAGCGTCACAGATAGCGTACATCAAGTCTCTGTCCTCTTGTTTGGAAACGGATACGGAAATGAACATATCATTTTCCAGATCGGTATCGTTTACCAGCGGCATAATAAAATATTCCCTTGAGGTATAGGAAGAAGTTTCTATGCCCATAGTAGTTTCTGTTGTGGTCTCGCCGGCATAGCAGTCGTATATGTTTGCAATATATCCGCCTACGAAGTCGCCTTTCTTGATGTCCGCCATGCTGTCATAGTTAAAATCCGGAATATATCCGTTTAATTTTATGATATCGGAAACACTGGATACGGTGAACATAAGTCCGAATATCAGCAGCACTGCGATCAATATAAATATTCTTACTTTATTCAATTTTTTACCCCTTTCATAAATGTTGAATGTTACAAACACAATTCATATTTTATCATATTTACATTATTATGTCAATAATTTTCAAAAAAATATTTACTTTGACGTAATTTATTGCCGGTTCGGATCATGTCACAGAAAAATAAGGTCCATATGACCTTAATATATATTTTTGCCAAAATAAATGGATAAAATCTGTATAGTATATATAATCAATGTCAAATTATTATATGAAATCATCTGAAATTTATTAATTGTCAGCAGACCTAAAATAATGTATAATATAATCATAAAAGGATCAGCTGAATATTTCAGTGCCCTTGACCCTCTCTCTTAAAATATTTTTTATTATGTAAAAAGCGGACATTTGCTCGGTGTCCGTTTTTTGTATTTTGCAGAGTGTAAAAAAACGTCGGATATGCTCGTTTGTTTGCAGATTTTTTAAAAATAAACAAAAAACTATTGAAATTACACCGTTTTTGTGTTATAATGAATAAATAAAATTCTTTTTTGAACGACAGCGGCAGATCGTAATTACTGTATCGTAATTACCTATTATTAATTTTTAAGGAGCTTGGTTTTGGTATATGGCGGAACTTGTGTACAATGAGCAGGGACGTCTGCTTTTTACTGAAGAAATGCGGCAGGAATATACTATACTTATTCCAAATATGCTGCCTATACATTTTACTATGCTGGAAAGGATCTTTAACAACCACGGCTATAAGGTAAAGCTCCTTACAAGCATGGGAAGAAAGGTCATTGACGAGGGACTTGAAAACGTCCACAATGATACCTGCTACCCCGCTCTGCTTTGCATAGGTCAGTTTATGGACGCCTTAAAATCCGGCGAATATGACATAAACAAAACTGCTCTTATGATGATCCAGACCGGCGGAGGCTGCCGCGCTTCCAACTATATACACCTTATCCGCAAGGCTCTTAAACGCTGCGGAATGGATCAGGTGCCGGTGATCTCGCTCAATCTTGCAGGATTGGAGAAAAATCCCGGATTCAAACTTACTCCGAATATGCTGGCACAGTTCATTACCGGGATCTGCTATGCGGATCTTATAATGCTTCTGGCAAATCAGGTGCGCCCGTATGAAAACAATAAGGGCGACGCCGACAGGCTGATAAACAAATGGATAGACCGTCTGGTAGAGATAAAATTCAGCTACACGGCTTTTGACAGGATATCCGCCCAGATAGTGAACGATTTCAAAAAAATACCCTACACTCCCGATCCCGACAAGATAAAAGTAGGTATAGTCGGAGAGATATTTATAAAATATTCTCCGCTGGGAAACAACGAACTTCAGAAATTCCTCGAAAGCGAGGGCTGCGAAGTATGCTGCCCCGGTCTGATAGATTTCCTGATCTTTATGGGAGATCATCAGGTGGTCGAAACAAGGCTTTATCACACCAAATACAAAAAATACATTGCCTCGTCAGCGGTCAAGGGATTTTTCAAAATGATGCAGAATAAAATAATAAAAGCCGTTGCAGGCACAAGGTTCCGTCCGCCTGCCAGATTTGAGGAAACAAAGAAAAACGTTATCCCCTTTCTTTCGCCGGCAAATAAAATGGGCGAGGGTTGGCTTCTTACCGCGGAAATGGTGGAGCTTGTTGAAAGCGGCATAAGCAATATAGTCTGCGCACAGCCTTTCGGCTGCCTGCCTAACCATATAGTCGGAAAAGGCATGATAAGAAAAATACGCGCCGTTCACCCACAGGCAAATATCGTTGCAATAGATTATGACCCCGGAGCTACAAAGGTAAATCAGGAGAACCGCATAAAGCTGATGCTGTCTTCGGCAAAGGCACATTCCGGAAAATGATCTTACTGCATTATACGGCTTTTATATTCCATAAAAAAGGAGATGCGTCAAATGTCTGCAGCCGAAAATATAAACACTTCCATACGAAAACTTGTCTGTTACGGGCTTGAAAACGGTCTTATCTCTGCCGAGGACAGAATATATGCGGCAAATTCCATATGCGAGCTTCTTAAAATAGACGATTACGATCCCCCGGAGGAAAATTATACTAACGTAGAACTGGAGCCTATACTTGCTTCCATGCTTGACTACGCCGTAAAAAACGGTATAATCGAGGACAGCATAGTTTACAAGGATCTTTTTGACACAAGGATAATGGGCTGCCTTACTCCGCGCCCGTCGGAAGTTATTGAAAAATTCCGCAGGATCTACCGTGAAAAGTCTCCCGAAGCAGCAACGGATTATTATTATAAGCTCAGCAAGGACACCGACTATATCCGCCGCTACCGTATCGCAAAGGATATGAAATGGACGGCTGAAACAGAATACGGAACTCTTGATATCACGATCAATCTTTCCAAGCCGGAAAAAGACCCCAAAGCTATTGCTGCGGCGCTTAACGCAAAGCAGAGCGGATATCCGAAATGTCTGCTTTGTGAGGAAAATGTAGGCTATGCGGGAAGAGTGAACCACCCCGCAAGACAAAATCACCGCATAATACCCGTTAAAATAAACGGCGAACGCTGGTGTTTGCAGTACTCCCCTTATGTATACTATAATGAACACTGCATACTGCTGAACAGTATACACACACCCATGAAAATAGATAAAGCTGCTTTCGGAAAGCTGTTTGACTTTGTAGAACAGTTCCCACATTATTTTATCGGCTCAAATGCCGATCTTCCGATAGTGGGAGGCTCTATACTCACGCATGAACATTTTCAGGGAGGACGCTACACCTTTGCAATGGCGTCAGCGCCGATAGAGGAAGAATATGTTATCCCGGATTTTGAGGATGTTTCGGTCGGACGTGTAAAATGGCCCATGTCCGTTCTGCGTCTTAGCTGTGCGGAGCATGATCGTCTTACGGCGCTTGGCGGACGTATCCTTGAAAAATGGAGAGCATATTCCGACGAAAGCGTATTTATCCTTGCAGAGACCGACGGAGTTCCGCATAATACCATAACTCCAATAGCCAGAAAGAACGGCAATCTTTATGAGCTTGACCTTGTTCTGAGAAACAATATCACTACCGAAGAGCACCCATTGGGAGTTTATCACCCACACAAGGAGCTTCACCACATCAAAAAGGAAAATATCGGTCTTATTGAAGTTATGGGGCTTGCCGTACTGCCGGCGCGCCTGAAAAATGAAATGGAACTTCTTGCGGACACTATACTGAACAAAGGCATTGAGGCAGTAAGATCCGTGCCGGAAATAGAAAAACATTCCGACTGGGCGGAACAGACGCTTTCAAAATACAGCTTCACCGCCGAAAATGTGCAGGAGATAATCCGTAAAGAGATAGGACTTGTATTTGCAAAAGTTCTTGAACACGCAGGAGTTTTCAAGCGTGACCCGGAGGGCATTGCCGCATTCGGACGGTTCGTTTCATCAATATGACAAATTTAACGGTAAGCGGAAAAATATTCCGCTTACCGTTTTATATTATATAAATTTGTTATATTCCTCCAGAATGCTCAATATTTTCCTTACCAGAGGGCTTATATCCGTAAACGAATAAATAGCAGCCTCCAGCATTCCCCATACAAGCCATTCCATGCTGTCAAACCCGATCAAATATTTCGCCCTGTTAGGATAGTAATATTCCCACATATATGCATTGACGCGAGGTATTTTAATAACATCTGACGCATATTCCTCTTTTGGCGCAGCTATCCACTCTGCCTTTGTTGACATATCAAAGCACTGCAGCACTACATTGAAATATCTTTCGCTTTCTTTTTCACTCTGATCCGGGAAAGGCATTTTGAAAGTTTTTTTCATTTCCTTAAAAATAATATCCTTATCTTCATCATAAAGATAGCGGAAAAGTTCCATTATCCTGCTGAGATAATCAAATTCGTTGACCGAAACATAATAGTCGCTGTCACATTCTTCGGGAAACAGTTCACCCGGCAGCCGGAAATGATGTATATAATCCCAGAATATTGTCCCTCTCATATCAATATCAAAGAATATATTCGTGTGTTCAAGTATTACTTTCTGGATATACAAAGGATTTTTGCTGAAAGCTTTTATACTGTAGTTCCGGATCTCATTCTCAAAAGACAAATCATCTTCGGATTTCCTAAGTCCGTCATAATAAATAAGAAGCCAGTTTATATTTGAACAAGCCTTAGCAGCCTTTTCCGAACCGTCCTTCTTCAACAAGCACCTTACGGCATCAAGAATATCACACTTTTTCCAGATATCAAAAGGAACGTCATTGCTGTCTTGCAGTTCTTCGATATCTTCAACGCTTATGCCGACTTTTTCCGCAACATCTTTAATATCATCAAACGTAACATACGTTCCAGAAAGCGCCTTGTTCAAAGTGTCCGCAAATCTGCACCGTATCATATACGGCAGCATCAGTCCGAGCTTTTCATACAGTTTTTCTCCGTATTGTTTCAGCTCGGGAATATATTCGCCCGTATAGCTGTGGCACATATCATAGAATCTTTCAAGAATATCATGCTGCCTGCGCACGTCAAAAGATTTTTTCTTCTCCATGACATGATTTACTTCCGAACGGGTCAGGCGGAGCTTTTCGCAAAGTTCATCGGTGCTTTTTATATCCCTGAATTTATACCATAGTTCAGTAAACAGATCCGCAAATTCTTCCTTGGTCATAAAACAATATCCCCGGAAAAACTCCCTGCTGCGCAGAAATATCTGCAATTTGCGGATATTATTTTCATCATATGTTATTCCGCTTAGGTAATTCCCTACCGTTTTTGCCGAAACTCCCAGTGCTTCTGCCGCTGCCGCCTGAGAAATTTCAAGATGTTCCATTCTTGCTTTTATTTTTTGGGAGATATAATATTTTTCATCTGATATCATTTTTATTGCACCTTTCAGTTTAATAACATAGCCACCGGCAATGTCGGTGGCTATAAGTTATCAGGCTCACTTTTACAATGTACTGTTGTCGGACGGAACAGCATACAGCTTTGCAAGCAGCTCGTCGATATCCACCGGCTTGCTGATAAAATCATTCATTCCGCTGGCAAAAGCCTTGTCCCTTTCCTCGGTAAATGAATTTGCCGTACAAGCAAAAATACGGACTGTTTTTGCGTCCTCCCTGTCCAGTTCACGGATAGCTTTTGCGGCTTCAAATCCGTCCATTTCCGGCATAAGAAGATCCATAAGTATGACCCCGTATGTTCCGGGAGCGGAGTCAGAAAACTTTTTCAAAGCCTTTTTGCCGTTTTCTGCAATTTCTGCTTTAAAACCGCTGCTGCGGAGAAGTTCAAGCATTATCTCGCCGTTAAGCTCGTTATCCTCTGCGATCAATATGCACGGATGACCTTTTTTGTGTTCTTCAGGCTGTAAAATATCTTTTCCGGAATTTTCCGCCTGTTCTGCGGCAAAGGTGAACGTGAAAGAACTTCCCTCGCCTTTTCGGCTTATGCAGGTAAGATCGCCGCCCATAAGTTTTGCCAGACGGCGGCTTATATAAAGTCCGAGACCGGTACCCTGATTTCCCTTTGATACCGTTTCAAGCTCTCTTGAAAATACATCGAATATCTTATTCTGAAATTCCTCGCTCATGCCTTTTCCGGTATCCGATACGGTAACGGAAGTAAGTATTTTATTGTCGCTCTGTTTCTCCTGCTTTAAAGAAAGCCTTACGATACCGCCTTTCGGAGTGAACTTGCGTGCGTTATCCAATAAATTCAGCAGCACCTGCTGTATCCGTACCTCGTCGCCTATTACATACGGATATTTTATATCCGCATCAACAGTATATTGCAGCTTTTTATCCAGCATTGCCGTCTGCTCTATAGTGCCGATAGTTTCTATCACAAATCCGATATCCACAGGATTCATTGCCAGTTCCATTTTTTCTTCCTGAAGTTTTGAAGAATCCAGTATATCATTCACCAGTGAAAGAAGATATTGTGCCGTAACAGAGGACTGCCGCAGATATTCGCTTACCTTGGCTTTATCGTCGAGCTTCTGGGACATCAGATGATTCAGTCCTATAAGTCCGTTCAGCGGAGTCCGTATCTCGTGGCTCATGGTGGAAAGGAAGCGTCCTTTCGCTTTGGCGTCCGCCCGGCTTTCGGCAAAGCGTATACGCTGACGTACAAGCATTACGGACATTATCGTTATAACTATGACCGATATTATGAATATTGTCACCGCATAGCGATATCTGAGGACAAAATCGGAAAATTCATATTCATACTGATTTTCCATAACGCCCTGTATGATGTAATTTCCCGTTTCATCTTCGCCTATATAAGCTATAGTTTTATCAAGTATATCGATAAGTATCTGTCCGTCCTCCTGAGAAGGTCCGGGTTTGCCGTCCAGCGAAACTACCGCCGAAAAACAAAGCTGATCGTCAAGTCCGGATATCGGGATAACATTCAGGTTTTCATATTTAGGCTTGGCAAGCCAGTATTCAACAACATACTGATTTTGTATCATAAGGTCGGCGTCGCCCGAATTTACCGCGTCAAAGCAGTCGGATATGGAATCATAATCCTTTAATTCAAAATTAGGGAACATTTCCGCCAGGACTTTTTTCAGCGTCTGCGAGCCTGTTGCTACAGCTGCGGTAAAATGTTCGTCATACCGGAATTTCAGGTCTTCGCGGGCAACTATTACCTTTCTGCTTGACAGGTAAGGATTACTTATAAGTATACCGCGAGCCTTTTTGTTCGCCTCGTTAAATTCAACGCTTGTAACAAGATCCAGATCATGTTCCGAAAGGTAATCATAGGTAACGTCTTTCACCGGCAGCGCTTCATATTCAAATCCAAGTCCCGAAAGCTGACTTACCCTGTCAAAGATATAACGGGATATGCCGTCCGCTTCTCCGTCTTTATTTTCAAAAGATACGGGGATACGATCGGTAACATATCCTACTTTGACGGTACCGTGACTGTTTATATAATCCTGTTCTTCAGAAGTAAAAGACAATCCTGCCCGTTCATTATCGGCATAAGCCTGCGGAACGGCGCTGCACAGCATAGCCGTTACAACAGCCGCACACACGGAAAGAACGCGAAAAAAAATGTTTTTCAAAACAGGCTCCCTCCTTAAAACATCTGTATCCATATGCAGAAAATTTATTGATAGCAAGAAAGCATAATAATAGCCATATCAAGACAGTTTAATTATACTCCTTACGCTCTGATTTGTCAATACAATTTAATAACGGGACGCGTTTCCGCGCCCCGTTATTAATAATTGACTATGTCATAATAATGAGTTGATTTTTAACATTTATCTCAACTCTTAACTCTCAACTCTCAACACTAAAATGATATCATGCCGTCTCTATGCTGTTTGCTTTTTTTAGTCCAAGCTTTTCTACAGCCTGCTCCCTCATCTTGTATTTGAGTATCTTGCCGGCAGCGTTCATCGGGAAACCGTCTACAAAATCCACATACCTCGGACATTTATGCTTAGCCATTCTTTCAAGGCAGAAATCCTTTATCTCCTGCTCCGTAGCCGTAACGCCGTCCTGAAGAACTATGCAAGCCATTACTTCCTCTCCGTACGCTTCGTCCGGAACGCCTATGACCTGAACGTCCTTTACCTTAGGATAGGTATAGAGGAAGTCCTCTATTTCCTTGGGATATATATTTTCTCCTCCGCGGATTATCATATCCTTGATACGTCCTGTTATCTTGTAATATCCGTCGGAGGAACGTCTTCTGGCAAGGTCGCCGGTGTGGAGCCAGCCGTCGGGATCTATCGCCGCAGCAGTAGCTTCCGGCATCTTGTAATAGCCTTTCATGATGTTGTATCCGCGAGCAACAAATTCGCCGTCCACATCATCAGGAACTTCCTTGTTTGTTTCCGGGTCAACAATGCGGCATTCCACTCCGAAGATAGGTCCGCCTACGGTATTTACCCTCTGCTCTATGGAATCGGTAGTCTTGCTCATGGTAGTTGCGGGAGAGGCTTCCGTCTGACCGTAAGTAATGCATATTTCGGTCATATGCATTTTTTCGATAACTTCCTCCATGGTCTTTATCGGGCAGGGCGAACCTGCCATAATGCCCGTTCTCATGCAGGAAAAATCCGTTTTCGGGAAGTCCTCGTGTCCCAGCATTGCAATAAACATTGTCGGAACGCCGTGGAAGCAGGTTATTTTCTCCTTATTTATGCAGGCAAGACTTTTTTTCGGCGAAAATCTTGTTATAGGCGACATGGTAGTTCCATGCGTCATGGAAGCTGTCATTGCAAGCACCATTCCGAAGCAGTGGAACATAGGCACCTGTATCATCATACGGTCTGCCGTGGAAAGATCCATGCAGTCGCCGATAGCCTTTCCGTTATTTACAACATTGTAGTGGGTAAGCATAACGCCTTTCGGGAATCCTGTCGTTCCGGAAGTATACTGCATATTGCACACATCATGAACGTTGATAGTCCGTCTTACTTCCTCTACCCTGCTGTACGGGACTTCCTTTGCCAGTGCAAGAGCCGATTCCCATGTAAAGCAGCCTTTATTTTCAGAATCTACCGTAATGACGTTTTTAAGGAACGGCAGTTTTTCGGAGACCAGTTTGCCCGGTTCACAGTTTTCAAGTTCGGGACACAGCTCCTTGATTATGTTTATATAGCTGATATTCTTGATTCCGTCTATCATAACGAGCGTTCCTGTATCCGACTGCCTGAGAAGATATTCCGCTTCGTGTATCTTATATTCGGTATTTACCGTAACAAGGACCGCTCCGATCTTTGTGGTCGCCCAGAAAGTTATATACCACTGGGGAACATTTGTCGCCCATATCGCCACATGATCGCCTTTCTTTACGCCCATTGCCATAAGCGCTCTTGCAAAGGTGTCAACGTCGTCGCGGAACTCCGGATATGTTCTTGTATAATCCAGTTCTGTATAGCGGAAAGCATACTGGTTCGGGAACTGTTCGCATATACGGTCAAGAACATCCGGGAAAGTATAGTTTATTATTCTTTCCTTAGGCCACGGATACTGTCCCTGCCCGTTTATGCTGGTCTGCAAGCTATGCTTGTACCGGGTCTTGTACGGCGCCATAAATTCCGCAAACTGCGGAACGACTATACCTGCGTCGCTGAGTTCAGGCGCCCAGCGCTTCAGCCATTCAAGAGATATATAGCCGGTATAGTTTATTGTTTTAAGAGCCTCTATCATTTCCTTTACAGGGATATCTCCGCTGCCCATGATCTTGTATACTACATTTCCAGAAGCGTCCATAACGCTGTCTTTTACCTGAATATACTTTATATACTCTCCAAGATTATTTACCGTTTCAGTGGGAGCTTCTCCATGGAAGCGATACGGGTGGTGCATATCCCACAAAGCGGCTGCCTTGCGGCTGTTCACCCTGTCAAGCAGATCTGCAAGACGTTTTGTATCGCTGTAAACTCCGTTGGTCTCAACCAACAAAGTAACATTATATTCTTCCGCCGCAGGAACAAGTTTTTTTAGCGCGCCGATAACGACTTCATCATCCACCTCTCCGTCGGGAGCGGCATTAAGGTCGCCAAGGACGCGGATATAAGGCGTTCCCAACTTCTGAGCAAGTTTTGCATAGGATATTATTTCTTCAAAAGCCTGATCGAGCTTGTCCTCCCACCTCAGGCACGCGCCGGAAGTAAGACACGGTATTTCAATATCAATGGATCTGAGCTTCGCAACAGTCGCGTCAATATTCTGTTCTTTAAACGGCTGTGCGTTCACCGAGAAAATATCGTTTCCAAGACCTCGTATCTCAATTCCGTTAAACCCGAAGTCCTTAGCCATTGAATAAATTTCCTGCCATGTAAAATCAGGACAGGCAATAGTTGAAAAGCCGATCTTCATTTTATCATTCCTTTTACATAAAAATAAAAATATTTAACTTTATTATACTATATTTTATGTTAATAATCAAGTTTTTTTGAAAAATATGCATATTATTTTTTAAAATTTTCCTAAAAAACGATTTTGTTCCATATAATTGACATACCGGCTGACGCATGGTATAATTTTTTTGAGGAGATGGGTATGTATGAAAAATTACAATATTTCAGCCAAGGAAGCCAAAGAACGCCTTATCAAAGGCAATGAAAAATATATTGCCTCCGATATTCACAAATGTGATATTTCACAGAATGTTCTTGATAAGGCTTTGAACGGTCAGGCACCTTATGCAATAATAATCACCTGTTCCGATTCGCGTGTAGTGCCGGAAATGATATTTTCTGCCGGCATAGGCGAACTTTTTGTCATACGGGTAGCAGGAAACGTTATCGACCCCCACCAGCTCGGAAGTATCGAATATGCTGCCGGACATCTGGGAACAGGATTGATAGTCGTTCTCGGACACACCTGCTGCGGAGCCGTTCACGCCGCAGTCCACAATGAAGCTGAAGGCTACATAAAGTACATTACCGACGAGATATCGGAAGCCGTAGGAGATGAAAAGGACGATTACAAAGCCTGCTGTCTTAATGTTCTTCACAGCTGTGATATGATCGAAAAAAGCCTTGATATCCGCCGTGATGAGCAGGAATACGGCTTGCAGGTACTGCCTGCGGTGTATCATCTTGAAAACGGCAGGGTGGAATTTATATCACATTGACCGTTAAGTCGGATCGATCAACAAACAAAAAAATGTTCAAAGGACATTTCTGCCCTTTGAACATTTTTTATTTTTGTCATATCATTCAGTTTTCACCGAATGTAAAATTACTTCTGCTTTCTGCGCCTGAGCAATACAGCAACTGCCGCTGCGGCAATGCCGATAACGCTTATCAAACCATAGAAGCCGTAGTTTACATCTTCCAGAAGCTCGCCGTTTTCCTTTATCACGCTGCCGGAAGAAACATCTTCAACAGGCTGTGCAGGTGTTGTAGGAGTGGTAGGTGTTGTAGGTGTGGAAGGTGTTGTTGAGGACGATCCTGACGGAGTGGTAGGTGTAGTATCAGGGATCTTGCTGTACTTGTTCACGATCTTGACATCCGTAAGTTCTTCGCCCACACTTACTGTTGCACTGCCGGACATATCTTTTGCAGCTTCGTTTCCGACAGCTATCGTGCTGCCTGTGAATGTGTAGCCGTCCATTGCAGTTGATGTTTCCGTAATGGTATATTCACCGATACGGACGTTATTGATCTCCAGAACATACAGTCCTGTTTCCTTGTTAAAGTCGAAATCCTTGTCAAGAGTAAATGATACAGGATCTTTAGTGAGTTGTCCTTTACTATTTAGGTACATATCACCGGACTTTACAGTGAACGTAATGCCGCCCGCTTTTTCCTCCTCGGTAACATTATATCCGTCAAAGGATTTTGTAAGTTTCAGGCTGCCTGCTGTATAAACGTCCTTGATCTCGGCTGCGTTATTCATTCCTTTTACAGATACTTCTGCGGTAACTTCAGGATGTCCGTTGTTGAGAGAAGTACTTGCTTCACTGTCAAATTTATAACCTTTGATAGTATGATTCGTTTCGGTCACAACATATTCGCCGTAAGGAGCATTTTCGATCTCAAGCTCATATTTACATTCACCGTTGATAATTTCTTCGGTAGGCTTTACGGTAAAATCTTTGAGTGTGAAATAAACTGCACCTTTACTAAGGTTGCCGTCCTTATCAAGGTAATATTTACCGTCTGCAGTCTTTATTGTGAATGTAAGCGCTCCTTCAAGCTCTTCCTTGGTAATGTTCTGTCCGTCGACCGTTTTGGTTATCTTCAAGCCTGCGGCATCCGAATAGCTGTCTGTAAGTGCAGCCTCGGCAGGTACAGCGGAAGAAGAATATACCGTTGCAGAAACAGTCAGCACGCTGCTGTCATACTGCAGACTGTAGCCTTCAACAACTGAATTTGTTTCGGTAATTGTGTAAGTGCTTTCCGGTATATCATTAAATTCAAGCGTATATGTGCCGTCGCTCTGCAGTGTAAAGCTCTCAAGAGTTATAAACACCTTTGTATTGCTCGGAACACCGTTTGCATCATAATATGTGCCGTCTGCATCTTGTACTGTGAACTTGATCGCTCCGTTAAACTCCTCATCGCTGATGTTAAGACCGTCTATGGATTTGGTTATGATAAGTTTACCCTTTTCAACGACCTTTTTCTTGGTATAGATGTTTACACATGTTACATCACTTGTTTCGTTTGCGGTGATCTTTCCGCTGTAAGGATTTTCGGCTGACTCTTTACCCGACTCTTTAAATGACTTGAATTTATAGTTATTCGGTACCGTCTCTTCGATCGTGTATGTCGTGCCTGCCGGTATTCCGGTGATCGTTGCTGTCTGATCTTTTTTAAGCGTTATTGTGCCGCCAAATTCAAATTCTGTCGTATCACCGTTTAATGTGTATTTCAGTCCGCTTACTTCAGGTTCAAAGGTCACTTTAAACGTAAAGGTATCTCCGGCAGGTATATCTGCCGTGTTGCTGTTCTGCTTCTCTACTTCCTTACCGAGTTTTAGTGTTCCTTTTTCAACCTCTTTTTCCTTGGTGTAAATATTTACACATGTTACATCACTTGTTTCGTTTGCGGTGATCTTTCCGCTGTAAGGATTTTCGGCTGACTCTTTACCCGA
>CANQZR010000049.1 GCA_947628405.1 uncultured Clostridia bacterium | reverse complement strand
AATGAACGTTTTCCGCATACTGGGCAATCTGCGCGATCTTAACGGCGCTTACCTTTCCGCCGTTGTACATATGGGAAAGTATTGTTCCGATAAGGACTTCAAAAGCTGCCGAAGAAGATATTCCGCTGCCTTTCAGAACATTCGAGGTGGTATATGCCTTGAATCCGCCAATGTTGAAGCCGTTCTTTTTCAGACCGTCGGCAACTCCCCTTATCAGCGCCGCGGAAGTATTCCTGTCCGCTTCCTTTACCGAAAGATCGGAGATATCCACCGAATCCTGCGGAAAGCCCTCCGACTTTACAGTGATGATCCCGTCGTCCGCCGGAACGGCAAAGGCGATAACGTCAAGTCCTACTGCTGCCGCAAGCACCTTTCCCCGGTTATGGTCGGTGTGGTTGCCGCCTATCTCGGTCCTTCCCGGAGCAGAGAATATCATAACATTTTCCTGCTTTCCGAAGATATCCTCAAATGATTTTTCGGCTTTTTCATAGCGTTCTTTCTGGGCAGGGACGGCTTTTTCTCCGTAAAGTTCTGCAAGAATACCGTTTATATTTTCCATAAATTCTGACCGATCCTTTCGCTCCGCAGCAAAAACTGACGGAAGTATTGTTTTTAAAAATTTGCATCGTAAAACATTCTGTAATTCTTTTCCGAGTGCGAATATGTGCTAAGAACAAGTCCTATGCAGATAAACATACTTATCATGCTTGAACCTCCCTGACTTACGAACGGCAGAGGAAGTCCGATAACAGGCATTACTCCAAGGACCATGCCCAGATTTAGCACACAGTGTATGAACATCATTGCAAAAACGCCTATGCAGATATATTTTCCCAGCGGATCTTTTGCGATACGGCTGTCGGCAACTATCTTCATGCAGATATATGCCAATGCCGCCACCAGTATCACGCAGCCGATAAAACCGAAACACTGTCCCACATAGGTGAATATGAAATCATTCTGAACATACGGAACGTAAACATATTCGTCGGCTAACAATCCTTTGCCGAACACCTGCCCCGAACCAAGCGCAAGTTTTCCCCAGTATTGCTGATATGCAATTGTAGCAAAATCCGGGTCGCTCATAGGGTCCTCCTCAAAAAGCACAAGAAAACGCATTTTCTGGTGGGGAAGCATTATCTTGTTCCACAGCAGCCATACCGCCCCGGGAGCGGCGATAACACACGGAAGTATGTATTTCCATGATATCCCCGCTGCAAATATCATGCATAAGAACATGAAGAAAAACACTACCGCCGTTCCGTCATCACCCTGTGCAACAACAATAAGCGTAGGTATCGCCCCATGCAGACAAAGCAGGGCAACATTCCCGATATGGTTGAGTTTGTCCCCGACTTTTGAAAGATGCAGGGCAAAAGACATTACAAACGCTATTTTCAGTATTTCCGACGGTTGGAACGTCGTAAAGCCAAGGTCGATCCAAGCCACGTCATCAGCACTTTCGTCAGGCTTGTAGCCCAGCGACGTAAAGGTCAGCAATGTAAGCCCGATCGCTCCGGGAACATACAGAAACCAGAGTTTGGTAAATTTATGATAATCCAGAGCGGACATTATCAGCGCGATCACCGCTCCGGCGCATAAGCAGACGAATTGTATCTTGTACATAGACGGTTTTCCGGCGACTTCATTGCGGACCATTGAATACAGAAGAACTACCGAAAATACGGATATGGCACATACAAATACGAAAAGCTGCTTATCCAGCTTTCTTATATACTGAACTACAGCATCAAGCAGCTTTTTGAACATCTGCCGTTCTCCTTTCATGCAGTCTTGCGGATATCCGATCCGCCGTATATATTAATTATATATCAAAAAGCGGAGCATTTCAAGAGATTTCGGAAATGTTTCAAAAATGAAATATTTCCGCATGTTCAGCAGTCCGGATCGCCGTCAGTATCATTTTTCGTTTCTTTTTTTATGTAGCAGAATACAGCAAAAATTATAAACGCGGCAATTATTCCGCAGAAGGCTCCCACCGAGTCTATCATTACATCTGTGAACTTCATTGAACGTCCCGGAGTGAAGCTCTGGTGGAACTCGTCGACAGCCGCATAGATAATACATAATACCCATGACAAAGACAGTCTTTTCAGCAGCTTCATTGCCGTCATTTCCATGAACGAATACATGGACAATCCCAGCACTGCATATATGGTAAAATGCGCCAGCTTCCTGACAAAATGATGAAATTCCGTAACTATGAACTGCTGCTGTGACAGGGTCATACTGCCGAAGTTGCGGAAAATTATACTGCTTATAAACCGCGTGACCTTTATGCTCAGCTGACTGCTCTCGCTGCCGGTATCTGCCGAAAACCTGAATATAACTGACATTATCAGGATTATCACGCAAAGCAGCGCAATTTTCTTTTTATTCATATGCCGCCTCCTAAAAATTTCGTGTCAGCGCCTATGCCAATGACATATGCTGTCAGTCAAAAATATAAATTATTTTAAAAGTCTGAAATATTTGTAATATTAATTTGTAAATATTAGTCATTAAAAACCGTCAAAACCTTTATTTATAGGCAATTAGCTTAAACCAAAGGCTAAAACCCGGCGTTTATTTATGTAATTTTGTATTGACTTTTTATATTCGGTATGTTATAATTTAGATAATCGTAGTATGGGATATTTATGCGCATTTTCGCTGTATCGTGTCAATAAAAGCAGAATATCCGCATATGTAACGATATGATCCTTTTATATCGCCTGAGTACAGAAAATGTACCCGTAAAACCGGTCATTTCTGAAGTATGTCCTCACCGCAGCGGCAGATACGGTCAAATGCTGACTGTCCGCACTTCCTTACAATTATTGATTCCGCCTTTCCAAACTGGGGAGGACGATGTTTAAGGTTGTGCGCGTCCGTTCCGATAACGCTTACCAGTCCGTCGGATATCATTTTCAGGTAACGGTTCCTTTCAAATATGCCCGATTCCGCAATCGAAGAACAGTTCATCTGACAGATGATATGCCTGTTGATCTTACATATTCTTCTGATGTCTTCAGGCTTGTTCCCGAAACTCAGGTAACGCTCGGCGTGTGCAAGGATTATTTTCTTGTCACAGCGGTTCATAAAATTTGTGATCTCGCTGAAAAAGTTTTCATGGAAGCGTTCAAAAGGAAGTTCCAGAAGAATATAATCGGTACCTTCTATACAGAGCTTTTCAAAATCAGGATCCGAGGACAGGGACGGATAAAAGTACACCTCGGCTCCAAGAGAAAAGTCGGGCATTCCGCGGACGGTTTCCGCAGCTTCGCAAAGTCTTTCATATGACCTGCTGCGCCGTTCAAGGAAACTTTGTATATTTTCATTCTGCCTGTAAAAATGCGGAGTGAGAACTACATGGTCTACTTTTGAATCCGAAAGCATCCTGAGCATTTTTATGGACTCCTCTGTACCCGAGGAACCGTCGTCCATTTTCGGAAGAATATGGGAATGAAAATCTATACGCATTTGAAAAGATCCTTTCTTTGCAGCTTGTTTTCATATTCGTCGGGATAATACACCCTATCCGAACAATATGCTGTACTTTAATTTTACATTCATTGAGTGACATTGTCAAGACAAAGTTGAATTTTATGGAGGTATAACCCAATGGATATGGAAGAAAAGCTTGATCTTAGCTTTTTGTTTGATGTGCTGAAAAAATATTTTGTTATAGTGGTGCTCTCAGGGATATTGTGCGGAATTGCCGGATTTGCGGTATCATATTTCGTTATCCCCAAGAAATATCAGTCTAAAGCGCTGCTATATGTGGAAAACAACACGCAAAGCTCCGAATCGGTAAATATCAACGACATCAACGCGGCTCAGAAACTGGTAAATACCTGCCAGATCATTTTCAAGAGCAGCACTATGATGGACAATCTCATAGCAAATCTTGATCTTCCCTATACAAAAGAACAGCTCAACAGCATGATAACAGCCAATTCGGTAAACAGCACCGAGGTAATGGAAATAATCGTTGAAAGCGGAAACGCTCAGGAAGCCCAGACCATAGTAAACGAACTTATAGAGCTTTCCGTGCAGGAGTTCACAAGGGTGATAAAATCCGGTTCTATAGAGGTCGTTGATTACGGCGAAGTAAACACAAATCCTTCTTCTCCCAATGTTCCCATGATAACTCTGGCTGCGCTTTTCGTAGGCATCGTAGTATCATATATGATAGTGCTGATACGCGATATGCTGGATGTTGTCATCAAGCAGAGCGACAATATCGCCCAGATGTATGACGTTCCGGTATTTGCCGAAATAGTTGAATTTGAAAGTGCAAAATCCGGCGGAAAGTACGGCTACAGTCACTATGGATACGGTTACGGCAAGAAAGCCGCACCGTCACCGGAAAATGAAAGATCTTCCGCTTCGGAAAACGGATTTTCCGAACGTTTCCTTTCGGATTCCACTCCTTTTGCAATAACCGAAGCATACAATACCGCAAGAACAAACACCATGTTCGCCATCTCTACAAGCGGAAGAAAGATAATCGCTGTAACAAGCGCAAATCCTTCCGAAGGAAAGAGCACGACCTGTTCAAACTTTGCAATAAGTTTTGCAAACGCAGGCTTCCGTACACTTCTTGTAGAATGTGACCTTAGAAAGCCGAATCTTGCAAAGAACTTCAATATAAAGCCTAAGTTCGGTCTTTCTTCCGTGCTCGGCGGCTTTTGCAGCGTTCAGGACGCTATCGAGGAAAACGTTATCAGCAATCTTGACATAATCGCTGCCGGAGATATCCCTCCTAACCCTTCCGAGCTTATAGGCTCCGAAGCAATGAGAACATTCCTCAAAGCGTCTGCTGAAAGTTACGATTATGTATTCCTTGATACACCTCCCGTAAATGTCGTTACGGATTCACAGCTTATGAACGACATAATCGCCGGACTTATCTTCGTTGTCAGGGAAAATTCTACAACTCACCCGGACGTTCAGTCCGCACTTGAAAAGGTAAGACTTGCAAACGGTAAGATCCTTGGATTTGTAAAAACATTCAGCCGCATAGAAAAATCCGGAAGATACGGAAAAAAATATTCCTACAGTTCGTACAAATACGGCTACGGCTATGGTGACAGATCCCACAGCAGCAAGGGAAACAGCAGCAATGTCAGCGAAGAATGACTTCTGAGAAAGGAGAGACGCTGCCGCAGGCAGCCCGCTCGTTTATAAGAGCCGGACTTTAAAAAATGGCAATATATATATTTCTTCTGATAGGCGTTATCGTTGCCGGAGCTCCTCTTTGCAGCAGCAAGGGCGGCAAGTCGGGACGTATAATATACTGCTGTGCAGCAGCGGTGGTATTTATATTCATATCCGCAATGAGATTTCAGGTCGGATATGACTACAATCTGTATGGAAGTAAATATTTCGGCATGAAATATCTACTGCCCGAAGATTTGATGTATGAAAGAATGGAAAAAGGCTTCGTTATGCCGCTTTACGTTCTTAATCTCGGATTTGAAGACTATAAGACAGTTTTTGTTTACACTTCTATTATAATGTACGCGTCGTTATTCTATCTTATTTATAAAAATTCGTCAAACCCGTGGATAAGCACTGCGGCATATCTCTGTTTCGGACTGTTCTTCAATTCCCTTTGCTTCCTGAGACAGGTAATAGCGGCTACGATCGTTACCTACGCTATGAAATATTACGACAGAAAAAATCCGATAAGATTTTTTGTACTTGTGATAGCGGCGTCATCGTTCCATTGGTCGGCACTGCTGATGCTGCTGATGTTCTTCCTGCTGAAAATAAAACCCGGATATATCTATCTTGGAATAATAACGGTAGGTACAATAATATTCTGCATATTCTCAAAGACATTCATGTACTGGGCAATAGATCATTTTGCAATGTACAAAGGTTATGACCCTGAATTGAGCGTTGAGGCTTCAGGCGGTCTGTCGCCAAAATATACGATAATGTTCGGGATACTTTTTGTCATATGCTTTGTTTTCCGAAAAAAACTTATTGAAAAAAATCCGTTAAATTCAGCATATATCAACTGCCTTATGTATTCGGTAGTGTTTGAAGCAATGGGAATGCGCCATGCAATACTTTCAAGATTTACTGCACTGGTCTACCTCCCCCCTATCCTTTACCTTGTACCGGATCTTGTAACGGTATTAAGGGAATATGTTTCCGAAAAATTTTCCCAGAAAGGCGCAAAAAGCATACAAGCGGTCAATATATGCGCAATGTCCGTTCTGGCGCTTTTCTTCGGCGGCTCATATGTAATGCTTATGCTGGATAATTATAACGGCGTTGTTCCGTATGTTTCCCAGATAGATAAGCCTTACGAAATATTCCTTGAAAACATCATCACCGAAGAGGACAACGAACAGCAATGGATCGAAGAAGATGAAGAGTGGCTTGAGGATGACGAGGAATGGCTCGAAGAACAGCTTGAACTTGAAGACGGAAGCGAGCCTGAAAGCACCGATATGACAGTAACTGACAGTGCTGTTCCTGATATCCCCGATACGGCGGAAGAAACAGATAATACCGTTGAAGTTGAAGAAGAGTATGATACTGATGATGACTTTGACGAGGATTTTGACGAAGAACAATTTGAAAAAGATATACTTGAACAGCTTAACGGCTTATCATGTAAAATATTCCTGAAATGAAAGGAGCGCTGTGCATGAGCGAAAATGTACCTGCTGAAAAAAAGCATCATCACCGTCATAAAAGCAGCTACAGCCTTTGTGAAAATATGTTCATACTGTTTATGATAACCTTTGCCGCAGGTGTTTTCTGCTATGAAAAATATATGCCGGAAAGCTTTATGAAAATATACCGGACAGCAGTATTCGCAATATGTATATTCATGTGGCTCGCCATTTCATTTTTCAGCGGTTCAAAAAACAAATGGCAGTTTGAGATATTTTCCGTTTTATTCTGGATAGTTCCATTACTTATTATATATCTGGCGAACAACGGTCCCGAATTTTGCAGAATGAGCATAACAATGTATCTGCTGTCAGAATTTTTTGCTGTCATGTTCATCACACCGGCGGAGCTGATAGGAGATCTGCTTAAATTGGGAGCGGTACCGGTCATAATTATCATGGCTCTTGTTTGTTCATTTGCATTTCTGGCAGGAAACCTGCTGTCAGATAAGCTGAAAAAAGGTAATTACACTTTTTAAGTGTTAATTATAATTGTTTAGAGAAAGGAGGTTATTTACCATGAAGCATGGTATGAAAAAAGCTCTGAGCGCAGCTATCGCTCTTATGACAACAGCTACACTTGCAATCACAGCTTACGCTATGAACTACCAGATCAATCCTAGTTATTCAAGCTCTAACTCTGCATCTGTAAGTGTTTCCACTGAAACTATCAAGGACGCAGTAGACAACGCTGTTTCCGAAGAGGAAGGTGGATCTGTTGCTTCTGTTGAAGTTAAATCTACAGTATCTCTGCCTGTAAGTTCTTCTATAATGAAGAGCCTCAGCAAGAGTGAAGATGAGATCCTTGAGATCGTAGCTCCTAAGGCTACAATGACAATTGATTCTTCAACGATCACAAAAGTAAGAAAAGTAGACCTTTCTTCTAAGATCTACAGCTCTAAATCCAGAGCAGTTGTTAGATTCAGATCTACAGCTAACTTTGGATGCACAGTTAAGATCACTCTTACTGATTGCAAGATGTCAAAGGCTGCGCTTGCAAAAGCTCATGTTTACTGTGGCGACGAGGATCTCGGTCCAGTCGAGCTCGATGAAGACGGTAATCCCGTTATTACAGTAACAAAGGGCGGAAAGTACGAGATCAAGTAATTTCTGCCAATAGTCGTTCAGGCATCATTATGATGCCTGAACGGTTACGAAATATACCTTGTAACAGGTGTATTTCGTAACCGTTTATTTAATTTTCCTGAAAGGTTGGAGTTATCAGATGTCTGCTAAAAAACAGATAATAATAGTCAGCATGGTGTTTATAGTCGTAGCTGTGGGACTTATATTCATTATAGGCGGAAAAGGCGGTTCGTCGGTAGAAAAAAGCCTTGAAGAAGCTAAAGCCTACTATGATATGTACGACTATGACAACGCTATAGCAATATATAACAACCTGCTGAATACTGAAAAAAGCTGTGCCGACGCTTATATAGGTCTTGCAGACACCTATATCGTTAAGGGAAATGCGGACAAGGCAATGGAAATACTTGAAAGAGGTCTGGAAAATTCAGATGATCCGCGCATAGCAGAAATGATAGATGAACTTTCCGCAGAATATACAGAAGCGGAAAATGTTCCCGAAACAACGGATATATCTTCCGAAACAGATATTACCGATATTATTCCGGAAGAAAATGAATCAGATACGTCAGCGATCATTGGATCCGAAACTATCCCTACGGAAACAGCCGTTCCTGAAACGACCGTTTCCGAAACGGCTGCTCCCGAAACCACTGTACCTCCCGTTGCGGAAACAACTACCCCGGCTCCCGTTGTTACCGCAGCTCCGCGGACTACTTCAGCCGCACCGATCACTACCACTTCAGTAACAACAGCCAAACCTACAATAGAAGTTCCCAACTTTATCGAAATGGATAAGGATGAAGCCGTCAAGCTGGCAAAAAGCCTTAAAATAAATCTGAATGTTGAATTTGACAAAAATGATACATATGCAAACAATGTTATATATTACCAGAGCCACAGAGCAGGCACAATGGTCTCCGAAAAAGAACAGGTAGATGTATTTGTATGTGTAAACGACCAGAAGCGGCTGTCGGAAGATGATGTGAACTTAAATAATTTCTTTGAAGCAATACAGACATGGGGAAACAACAACAGCGATAAGGTAAAAAGCGTAACGCTTAATGAAAAAAATTCCGTTGTTACCATAAGTGCTTCTTCTCTCAAAAAATTTGTTATTGATGAAAGTGTTGCTGCTGCGTTTGCAGAGTGCAAAAACGCTTCACTTGTAATAAATTCATCAACATTATCAATAGTAATAAATTCAGGTTCTGTTTCCGGAACAGGAAAAATGGATCTTTCCGCAGACACATTCGGAAACGCTTCAAGAGTTACGCTTGATATGCGTGCTGCAGGAAATCTTAATTGTACAGCAAGCGTTACTATTTCGGATTGCAGTATTGATTCCGATTCATTAAAAGAAATGACATTGTTTGTGAACAACAAAAAATCCGGAAGCTTCAGTGTAAATTCCAATGGCAAACCGGTCATAACAGTAAGCAGCGGAGGACAATATATCATTCACTGATGTCCATGATATCCGATCCCTGTATAAAGAGCATCTTCTTTATACAGGGATTTATTTTACGGCAATAAAAAAGCGGAATGTTTATCTGAAACATTCCGCTTGATTTTTATTTATTTCATTCAGGAAGCCATAAGTCCGAGAATGGTTATACCCTTTTCTTCGCTGCCCTCGGCTGCCTTTATCTCCACAGTGTGCTTGGTATTTTCAGCCGCAAAAAGCACCTGCTGAGTTTCTCCGTAATTTCCCCAGCCGCCTGTAAAGTCGGCGTTGAGCGTACCCTTTTTCGCTCCGTCTACATAGACCTCAAACTTACCGCTTTTGCCGTCTGTAGTACGCATAAAGAAAAATCCGAGATTGCTGCATTCTACCTCAAAAGTCATGCTTCCGCCGGACGTACTCTTCCAGTTGTTGTGGAACTGATCGTAAAAATCCTTTTCGACCACTTCAAAGCCTTCGGAAGATACGGCTGTTATATCAGCGGCACTGAGCATTTTTGCTCCGGCATAATAATCCTTTGTATAAGCCTCCGCCGTAAAAGCAGACGGTTCTTCGGAAACAGAATCAAGTCCATCGTAAACTCCGTCAAGATAACGGCTGATTATCTGATTTATTATATCATGTCCCACATCGTTAGGGTGGATATTATCGGGCGAAATATCTTTCCAATTCAGAGTTCCGGCAGCAACCTCGGGATAAACCGCGTCATGGTAGCTTATCATCGGAAGATCATATGCCATGCCTATTTCCTTATGAACGTCCTGAAGGCTTGTACCGTCCTCCATTGTAGTAAAAAGCAGGATAACGGCAGGATCTGAATTGCAGGAAAGTATCTTTCTTACAAGGCTGTCGTAAGAATATTTATTCATTACCTTGTCCGTATCATTTACGGAAAATTCAACAATGACAACATCCGGGTTATATGACAGAAGCTGTTCGTCAACACGGTGAACGCCAAGATAACTGTTCGTGCCGCCTATGCCGGCATTGACAAAATCCACTTTTCCCGGGAACTTATTCTGCCACCAGTCGTTGAATTTTGAAGCATAGCAATTTGCCGGTGTGGAAGCAAGGCTGCCCTGTGTTATAGAGCCTCCGATAACTCCTACGGTTATTTTTTCACCGTTCTGGGCCTTTTTCATTGCCGCAGCAAGACGCACCGTATTGCCCTCGCTCATTATTGCTCTGTTGTACATTTTATCCGACACTCCTTTGCTAAGATCTACCGGCACGCCGGGATCCACATCATTTGAAGTATCCGACGCCATTGTTATAGGCTCGGATATCTGCGCCTGTGAAATATCAGCGCCGGTCGTTGTTACCGGATCGCCCTCCCCCGTATTTCCGCACGCTGAAAGTATGGAAACACAAAGAAGAAGTGCTGCGGCTGAAGCCGCATATTTTTTTGTTCCAAAAGACATCTTATCATTCCTTTTTATAAAATTCAGTGTATCTGACCGTCAAAATAAGCTGCCACAAACACTGCCGCAGAATTACAGTATATCGTAGCTTCATTTGTGGAAAAGCTGTAAACTATGTCATAATAACATTTCGCCGGAAATTCCTCCGAGGGAATGTTCCACTGCGTAAATTTATCCTGTGAGCGCTTGTTAGGTCCGCATACAAGAAGCCCCGGAACGGGTTCATCAATATCATCTGCTTCCGACGGTCTGTGATGAGGACGCTTTACGCTGTCACTTCCCATACCTGTAACAAAGCAAAGCCCCATGGGATTTTTACCCAGAACATACCCAAGCTGCTCATATGCGGTGTCAAGGTAACATTCACAGCCGAATAGCTTATACGCAGCTATAAGGAGCATACTGTCGGTCATTGAATACATATTGCTGCCGCGGGTATAGTCGTCCTCCGACTTTGCCGTACCGTAGCCGCTGTGTCTGCTTAACGCATAAAGATTGTCAGCCCTTATCCTGAACTTGGCCCGCATGGTCTGCTCTGCAAGTTCATCTTTTGGACGTTTGCCGAAAAGATAGCTCAGCGCTCCGAATCCCCCGTTGTCCCTGTTAAGGAATCCGGTAATACCGGTCTTGCCGCAGAGTTCCTTTATCATGTTATGGAAAGTTTCGTCTCCGGTAGTCTGATAAAGCTCACAAACTGCCCAGAACATATCATCATCATTATTGTTGTCAAAGAAATCTCCTGCCGCACTTATGGTAGTTGTAGGCGGATTGACAAACGGTTTATATTCGGGATTATTCATCAGCCATATCCATGCATTTATTGAAGCCTCGTTCAGCCTTGCGGCAAAATCGCCGTCAAGATCGGCAAACACCCGTGAAGCAAGGGACGTAACTGCGCAGAAGCAGGTAGCCGCTTGGTGTGAACGCGGAAAAACATATTTTTCCGTATGATCGTTCTCCGGCATGACTATAGGAGTAGCCGTCATAGGCGCAACTTTATGGTAAACTCCCCCGTCACGGGTCTGCATTTTCATCAGCCATTCAAGACCTACCCTGCATTCGTTCAGTATATCGGGTATGCCGTTGCCCGATTCGGGAATATCTGAACTGTCGGAAAACCGTTCGGGAAAAAGGCTGTAAGCATACAGCAAATGCCCGAGCGCAACGCAGGTGCAAACGGAATATTTTCCGTAGCCGCCGGAATCATGCCAGCCGCCGGAAACATCTATCTTTACGGAGCGGTTTTCAAAAAGCGGAACAAGACCCGAGTGACACTCGCCGCGTGAATATTCTCCTGCAAAACGTCTGTCAAGAGCAGAACAGCGGCTGTAATAAAGTCCTTTCAACAGGCTTAGTTTAAGTTCATGATACGGAGCGGGTGAAATTGAAAATATATGCGATCTTCTTATACCGATCCTTATATAAAATTCACCGCATTCCCGGAGTTCGGAAAAATCTATCAGTGAAACATTATCGCCGGAGGCTTCGTCGTATACCGTATGTTCCGGTGTTCCGGAAAAGGCGACTCCCCCGTGTGAACGGACTATCTGGAAAGAATCGGCATATCCGGTAAAATATGCAAGCTTCTGCATATTATATATATAACCAAGCTGGTTGAACATTATTTTCTTTACCACGGTATCGCCCCCTTGCGAAAACGTGAAAATGCATATACGGAAAAGGTCGACATTATGACCGTTTTCCGAACGCGTTGGTTTACAATTATCCTTAGTATAATTATACATTATTTTATCTCAATAAATAATGACGTTTTTTATAACTTTTTTACTTTATTTATTATTTATTGCTTGATAAAACCTTTAATATATGTTAAAATGAAATTGTATCCATGCAATTTGCACAAATTATTAAAAGGAAGTGTACAATATGAAAATTTCTCATAGTGACAAAAATGTCCTTTATATGGGAAGATATGACAGAACTGCTGATGAAACAAAACTTTATTTTGCAGGTTCGCAGATAAAACTGAAATTCCGCGGAACATCTCTTTCAATGACGTTTCTTGCGTCCGTATCTTGGGGAAGCGTGAGCATAGGCGCTGTTATAGACGGAAAGATAAGTGCCGTTCCGCTTTATCCCGAAAATAACGGAAAGGATATTTCCGCCGTCATTGCCGAAGGTCTTGAAAACACGGAACACGACGCGGTAATATATAAACGGTACTCTTCAAATTATTATCTTTTCGTAAAAGGATTTGAAACTGACGGAGAATTTCTTTTGCCCGATCCTCTTCCTGAACTTAAAATGGAAGTTTACGGCGACAGCGTATGCGCCGGAGAGGTTTCCGAAGCCGTTGATTATGTGGGCAAGAGCGATCCGGAAAACCATAACAGTGTTTATGACAATGTATGGCACAGCTTCGTAATGCAGACCGCAAGGAACCTAAATGCACAGATACATAATATTGCACAGGGCGGAATAGCCCTTTTCGACGGCACGGGATATTTTCACTATCCCGACACTATCGGTCTTGAAAGCGTTTACGACAAGACCTGCTATTTCCCCGAAGCCGGAGCGCCGACCAAATGGGATTTTTCAAGATATACCCCGGATATTGTCATCATTGCCATAGGTCAGAACGATCAGCATAATGCAGTTACCCAGACCAATGACCGCAATATTTCCGATCCCGAATACAGAGCAAAGTGGAAAAACGCATACATTGCCATTGTCAAAGACCTGAACGAACATTACAAAACGGCAAAATTCGTCCTTACGACCACCGTTCTTATGCACGATCCTGACTGGGACAATGCCATTGAGGAAATAAAGAACGAGCTAAACGGCATGGGTATCAAAGCTTTCCACAATATATTCAGCAGGAACGGCGCCGCAACTCCCGGTCACCCGAGAATACCGGAACACGACGAAATGGCGCGCGAACTTACTGATTTTATCCGCAAAAACGTTCTTTAAAAAATACATGAAAAAACCGTCCGTGAAAGCCACGGACGGTTTTGCTTTTTGATGTTATCTGTAAAGTCCTCTGTTAACATAGCTGGTATGAAGTATTTCGTGAGCCTTGTGACTGCCCGGCTTCTCGAAAAATTCATTGTAAAGAGCCTGTATAGCGGGATTTTCATGTGAACGTCTGTGTTCCATTGCTTTATCCTGATCGTACAAAGCCTTAGCACGGATACCTCTTACGTCCTCAAAGTTGCGTACAGCAGCAGGTACCTGAGGCTGACCGCCGCCGTTTACGCAGCCGCCGGGACAAGCCATGATCTCGATAAATGTGTAATCTGCTTCGCCGCTCTGGACTTTTTTAAGAAGTTCAGCTGCATTTGCAGTTCCGGAAGCAACGGCAACTTTGATGTCAAGGTCGCCGACTTTATAGGAGGCTTCCTTGATACCCTGTGTACCGCGGACTTCTGTAAAGTCGATATTTCCGGCTTCCTCGCCTGTGATGAACTTAACTGCGGAGCGGAGAGCAGCCTCCATAACACCGCCTGTTGCGCCGAAGATAACTCCTGCGCCTGTGGAAATTCCAAGAGGCTCGTCAAACTTCTCGTCGGGAAGTTCGGTGAACTTGATACCGCATCTCTTTATAAGACGTGCAAGCTCTCTTGTGGTAATAGAGATATCAACATCCGGAACACCGGCAGCGTTCTGATCGTCTCTGCCTATCTCGAACTTTTTAGCCGTGCAGGGCATTACCGCAACTACTACCATATCCTTAGGATCGATATTCAGCTTCTGAGCATAGTAAGTCTTTGCTGTTGCGCCGAACATCTGCATAGGAGACTTGCAGGAAGAAAGATTTTCGATCATATCGGGGAAATAGTGCTCGCAGTATTTTACCCATCCCGGTGAGCAGGAAGTTATCATCGGGAGCTTTCCGCCGTTCTTAACGCGTTCAACAAGCTCGGTAGCTTCTTCCATAATAGTAAGGTCTGCGCCGAAGTCGGTGTCAAATACCTTATCAAAGCCGATCCTTCTGAGAGCGGCAGCCATTTTGCCCTCAACGTTAGTTCCCATAGGATAGCCGAACTCTTCACCAAGACCTGCGCGTACTGCCGGAGCAGTCTGAACGATAACGAATTTCTTTTCGTCTGCAATAGCTTCCAGTACCTTGGAAGTATCGTCCTTTTCGGTGATAGCGCCAACGGGACATACGGAAATACACTGACCGCAGGAGATACAGCTCGTTTCGCCAAGACCAAGCTCAAATGCGGAGCTGATATGGGTCTTGAAACCTCTCTCGTTTGCGCCGATAACGCCAACGCCCTGATTTGCACTGCACACTGCAACGCAGCGGCGGCAAAGAACGCACTTGTTGTTATCTCTTATCATATGAGCAGCGGAATAATCTACTTCGTAAGGGATATTCTCGCCCTCATATTTGCACTCGTCCTCGATGCCCATGTCGTGGCACATCTTTTTAAGTTCGCAGTTCTCACTTCTTACGCAGGAAGTACATTTCTTTTCATGCGTTGAAAGAATGAGCTGGAGAGTTTTCTTTCTGGATTCAAGAACTTTAGGTGTATTGGTGAATATCTGCATACCCTCTGAGATCGGGTAAACGCAGGAAGCTACCATTCTCTTGCCTCTGCCTTCATCTGCTTCTACTATACAGATACGGCAGGCGCCGATCTCGTTTATATCCTTGAGGTAGCAGAGTGTGGGGATATCTACATTTGCAAGGCGCGCAGCCTGAAGGATAGTCGTACCCTTAGGCGCGGAAACATCAACGCCGTTGACTTTTACATTGATCATATCCATCTGTTCAATTCCTCCTTGGCTTACTTCTTTGAAATTGCGCCGAACTTACACTTCTCAATGCAAGCGCCGCACTTCAGGCACTTATCCTTGTTGATAACATGAGGATTCTTGACTGTTCCCTCGATAGCTCCGCCGGGACATACTCTTGC
>CANQZR010000048.1 GCA_947628405.1 uncultured Clostridia bacterium | reverse complement strand
ATATTTAAGCGGTTTAATTTAAACTTACTTTGGGGGTGACATTGCCCGTGGGGGCTTCCCCACAAATTATCATTTATCGGTAAATATTAAAAATCAACTGCTTATCACGGGAGAGTCCACGGTCAGTAAAGCGCCGGCAGGTCGTCTTTGGTTACGGAATACGGACTGTTGTAAACTTTTCTGAGATGTTCGGAACTTGTAAATTCTTCCGTCAGACAATATGCCTTTGACCATGTCATAAAACTTGCCCAGCTTAAACCCTTTTCATGTATTTCGTCAACGTCCGGCAGACTGCCTATCTCGCCGATAAGGGTTATTTTAGGCATATCTGTTATTTTTATAAGTGAGGAATATTTTTCTTCACAGGCGTTATGAACGTGTTTTTCAGGGTACATATCGCAGGAAATAATGTCTGCTGCATCATCTCCGGGGTAACATTCCGGCACCGGAGAGTTCCATACCCATATAAGGTTATTCAGCCCGTGCAGTTTTGTAAACCGTTCAAACATGATCCTGTACAGCTTTTTTACAGTCTCCGCTCCTTTTGCGCCCCACCAGAACCAATTGCCGTCACCTTCATGGAAAGGTCTCCACAGTATGGGTATACCCTTGTCGCGGAAAGGGCGGAGCAATCCCGCCATGCTGTCCATATCGGAAAGAAGCGCTTTGTTTTCGGCTGTGCCGGGTGTGACCGCCTTGTCTGCGTCAAAATCGGTGTTAACGGTAAAAAAAGATTTTGATCTTCCGCCCATAGGTGAGAACCAGTGCCATGTAAATGTTATAAGTCCTTTTTTATCAGCCCATTCCCACGCTCTTTTCAGCGTGCCGAGGTTCTCGCTGACTTCGGTCATACATTCCTCGTCGGTGTCAAGATAATTTATGTTCGGAGAATAGGAAAGAAGCTCAAATCCCAGCAGAGCAGGTTCTTTGCCGGTGATATTCCTGATATGATGAAGTTCTTCCTGTGCCATGGTCTGTGTATGCTGACCTGTCAGGACTTTGTTATAGGTTATATCGGAAAGGTATTTCAGTACGTTTTTTACACATTCCTGTGCATTGGGATCCACCGGTTCAAATATCTTGCTGCTCACGGGGTTTTCTCCTTTCGATAAACGGATTGCTCGTTATTTTTGCAGAACGTTTATATTTTTCGACCTTAGTATATCACAAGTGCGGCAATATTGTCAATATGTTCCTTTGGCAATAATATCGCCGGACAAGGCAAATTTATATAATGTTAATAAAATTGGCACTTTTATATAATCAAATCGGTATATAATTATTATGTATTTTTATTTGAAGGAAGGAGTCGGCTCAATGCTCGAGCTAAATAAAATCGTCAAGAATTATACCGTAGGTGACACAGAAATACACGCTCTGAGAGGCGTAAGCATGAAATTCAGAGAGAACGAGTTTGTGTCGATACTCGGACCTTCCGGCTGCGGAAAAACTACTTTGCTGAATATCATAGGAGGTCTTGACCAGTATACAAGCGGCGATCTGGTCATTAACGGTAAGTCCACAAAACAATATAAAGACAGGGACTGGGATACATACCGCAATCATTCTATAGGTTTCGTTTTTCAGAGCTACAATCTTATACCGCACCAGACCGTTCTTTCTAACGTAGAGCTTGCGCTTACGCTTTCCGGCGTTCCCAAAGCCGAGAGAAGAAAACGCGCAAAGGAAGCCCTTGAAAAAGTAGGTCTCGGAGATCAGCTCAACAAAAAGCCTAACCAGATGTCCGGAGGTCAGATGCAGAGAGTGGCTATAGCAAGAGCCATTGTAAACGAACCGGATATACTTCTTGCGGACGAACCTACCGGCGCTCTCGATTCCGAAACGAGCGTCCAGATAATGGAGCTTCTTAAGGATATCGCCAAGGACAGGTTCATAATAATGGTAACTCACAATCCGGAACTTGCGGAAAAATATTCTACAAGGATAATCCGTCTGCTTGACGGTGAGGTAAAGGCGGACAGCGATCCTTTTGACGGAACGGTATCCGAAAAGGCAGACGACGGAGAAAGCGAAAAAACGGAAGTTGTCAAGAAAAAAGCGTCCATGTCATTCTTTACCGCGCTTTCCCTTTCAATGAACAACCTTATGACCAAAAAGGGAAGAACTTTCATGACTGCTTTTGCTGGAAGCATCGGCATTATCGGCATAGCGCTGATACTTTCCCTTTCCAGCGGAACGCATGACTATATAGACCGGGTACAGGAAGAGACTCTTTCAAGCTATCCTCTGACAATAGAGGGAACGAGCATAGATATGACCACCGTTATGACGACAATGATGTCCATGGCACAGGGTGATGAAACGGATATCGAGGAAAGTAAAATATATCCCCAGAACGTCATGACTGAAATGATGGAAGCTATGTTTGCGGAGATCTCCGCAAATGACCTGAAAAGCTTCAAAACATTCATAGAAAGTGATGAGTCGGGGATAGACGACCTTGTCAGCGATATAAAATATTCCTATCAGACCCAGCTGACGCTTTATAAGGAAGATACTTCAGACGGCGTTTTCAAGGTAAATCCAAGCAGTATTTTTGATGATATGGGTCTTTCGCAGATGGCTCAAAATCCGATAATGGCAAGCAGCATGAATGTATGGAGAGAGCTTATCTCAAAAGATGAGATACTTGATTCGCAGTATGAAGTCCTTGCCGGAAGAATGCCGGAAAACTACAACGAGGTAGTCCTTATAGTAAACAGGTACAATCAGGTAACGGACTATTCGCTGTATACTCTGGGCATTCTTGATGACAGCGAGCTTACAGACGCCATTCAGAGAACTATCGACGGTGAAACGGTTGAAGATATAAACTCCGTCGAATCGATCGATTTTGACGATATACTCGGGCTTAAATTCAAGCTACTGCTGAATACCGATTATTTTGCCAAGGAGGGCGACGTCTGGGTAGACAAGAGCGGCGATTCAATTTATATGACGGACAAGGTAAAAAATGCCGAGGAGATCGAAATAGTCGGCATAATACGTCCCTCCGATAATACTGCTGCTGCAAGCGAAATAGGAACTATCGGATATAAGTCCGGACTTATGACACATCTTATAGACAGGGTGAACGAAAGCGATATAGTAAAGGAACAGAAAGAAAATCCGGATGTAGATATCTTTACCGGCATAGAGTTCCCCGAAGCCGAAGAGGAAGAAGCCGAACCTATGACAATGGAAGAGCTTCAGGCGTACATAGCAACGCTTCCTGCCGAGGAACAGCAGGCTATGGGAGCGCAGATACAGCAGGCTATGGAAATGGGCATGACCGAAGATCAGATCGCGGCGGCTTTTTCCGAACAGATGAATGCCGCTCAGACAGACGCTACTTATGACGGCAATCTGGCTATTATGGGTGTTTCAGATCTGGACGATCCAAGCTCCATAAGCATCTATCCTAAGGATTTTGAATCCAAAGAGCTTATCACCGATATCATAGACGACTATAACAAGCGCATGAACGACAGCGGACAGGACGACCTTTGCATACAGTATACGGATATCATGGGAATAATGATGAGCAGCGTAACTACCATAATTGATGCTATCAGCTATATTCTTATTGCATTCGTGGCAATTTCACTTGTAGTTTCGTCCATTATGATAGGAATAATCACATATATTTCCGTTCTTGAAAGAACAAAGGAGATCGGTATACTCCGTTCTATCGGAGCTTCAAAGAAAGATATTTCCCGTGTGTTCAATGCGGAAACTCTTATCGTAGGCTTTACAGCCGGAGCAATAGGAATAATCACCACGCTTCTGCTGAACATACCGATAAATATGATAATAACGCATCTTACCGATATAACGGGACTTTGTGAGCTTCCGCCGGTGGGAGGAGCGATACTGGTGGTAATCAGCATGGTGCTTACGGTAATTGCGGGACTTATCCCGTCGGGAGTTGCGGCAAGGAAAGATCCTGTTACGGCTCTCAGGACAGAATAAATACTTAAATTTCAATTCAATATTGCAAAAAATTCCGGAAAGAACTTTTACCGTCTTTCCGGAATTTGTATATTATGAAAAATATTTCGGATAATATATCCGATACTTTTTTTAAGGAGCTGCTTATATGGAAAAAATAGCTTTTTTTGACACAAAACCTTATGACAAAATATGGTTCGACAAACTCAACACGGAATATGATATAAAATATATCGACTATAAGCTCACCCCGGATACTGCCGCTGCTGCAAGAGGCTGCAAAGCAGTGGTAGCCTTTGTGAACGATACCGTAAACAGCGAGACGATAGACGAACTTTGCTCCGTAGGTGTAAGGCTTATAGCAATGCGCTGCGCAGGTTACAACAATGTTGATGTCAAATATGCAAAGGATAAAATAGACATTGTGAGGGTCCCGGTATATTCACCCTATGCTGTGGCTGAACACACAATGGCGCTTCTTCTTACTCTTAACAGAAAGATACACAAGGCTTTTATCCGTACAAGGGATTTCAATTTCAGCCTGAATGGTCTTATCGGATTTGATCTTCACGGAAAAACAGCCGGAGTGATTGGCACAGGACAGATAGGACGCATTTTTATAAATATCTGCCGGGGCTTTGGAATGAATGTTATAGCCTATGACCCATACCCTGTAAAAGATGCCGGCATAGAATATGTTCCGCTTGACAGGCTTTTTGCCGACAGTGATGTGATATCGCTGCACTGTCCGCTTACCTCGGATACAAGATATATCATCAACGAGGGCAGCCTTGCAAAAATGAAAGACGGCGTAGTTATCCTGAACACTTCAAGGGGACAGCTTATTGACAGTGACGCTCTTTTGCAGGCTCTTAAAGATAAAAAGGTGCGCGGAGCAGGTCTTGACGTTTACGAAGAAGAAACTTCAATATTTTTTGAAGATTATTCCAGCACTATCATCGGGGATGATGTTCTTGCTTTGCTTGTTTCAATGCCGAACGTAATAATGACGTCGCATCAGGCATTCCTTACAGATGAAGCGCTGCAAAAAATAGCCGAGGTCACGCTTGAAAATCTAAAGGCATTTTTCAATGGTGATGAACTGAAAAATGCCGTTGTTTATGAAAAGAAGAATTAATATATAACAAATCGGGACGGTTTTAACCGTCCCGATAATTTTAATATTGTGAAACATAATCAAGAGGATTAGGATAAGTACCGTTTGAACGCACCTCAAAATGGAGATGATTTCCCGACGAATCGCCTGTACTTCCCACATAACCGATAAGCTGTCCTTTAACAACATAATCGCCGTATTCAACAGCCAGAGAACTCTGGTGACCGTAAAGCGTAACGTTTCCGTCAGCATGGGATATCTTTACGCAGTTGCCGTAACCGCCGTTCCAACCGCCCGCTGCCTCAATGACCGTACCGCTTTCGGCAGCATAAATAGGAGTTCCGTAAGGAGCAGCAATATCAATGCCCTTGTGTCCTCTTCCGTCGCCCTGATATGCCGAAATGTAACCGCCGTCGATTGGCCAGAAATATTCGCCCGAACCGCCGGAACCTGTACTTACAGGGGTCTTTGTCTCTCTTGTTCCTACTCTTATCTGCTTTGTCACAGGCTCGGAAACTACTACTTCATCAAGTATTTTTCTTGAGACTACATTTCCGTTTTTGTAGGTAACGTCGGCTGTGACCGTTTTTAATCCTTCAACGCCTTCAACATCTACTTCGGTTTCGCCTTTATACATATCCGGATCTTCGGTCTGTACTATTTCGTAATCTATTTCCTCGTCATAAGTAACTTCCTTGGTAGTCATAACTCCGAGATAGGGAACTTCCTCGCTAAGCTGTACAACTGCACCTACCGGGCAGAACTCGGTAAAGTCCTCGATCTCTTCGCCCTCAAATGTTATCGGACATTCCTGAAGCTCTTCAAGGGTCATGCCGTTGTCATAAGCAATGCCCCAAGGGCTGTCTCCCAGTTCGACTTCATAGTAGACCGGTTCGGCAACTATCGAATCGAAAAGATCAATGATATCCTCCTGATCGACTACCTGACTCGGCATTACATAATTTTCATAGGTATATTCGATATTTTTATCGAACTCAACGTCTATGACGTCGTCCGACATATATTCTTCCTTAACGGAATCAAGGTATTCCTCGATCTCGTCATTTGCTTCAACGGCTCCAACAAATTCGCCGTCCACCGTTACCATATAGGCTCTTACGGAATTTTCAGCAGCTTCATTATCGGATATATCATATACGTTTGCTTCTTCGGAGCTTGTTTCCTGCGTATTTTCGTCAGCCGGAGCCTGTATTTCTATCTGCTCCTGTATAGCAGCCGCAAGAGTCTGCTCGTCAATTACGGTATCCTGTGCTCCGAGAGGCTTAAGCGAAAGAGTAGCGGTGATATATGTTTCGCTTCCGGTATCGTAATAATCAGTGCGGTCTGCAACAACCTGCTGTGCCTCGCCTATGACTGATTCCTCGGAAACAACGCCTATCTCCTGACCGTTATACTCCACGGTAACGCCGTAATCCGCCGACGCTTTGTCGGAAACCACAATAACGAGAAAAGCGATACTTAACACCGGAACAAGGTGATTTACCACCGTAGACATGAACTTTCCGCTGTTTTTTATCGCGCGGAACAGGTCCGACGCCTGAAGCATGAGCGCCTTGCCGACGCCTGAGTCCTTTGCCCTTGCAAAGAACTTATTATTGAACGCCGAAATTTTTTCGGCGCAGCCGATCATATTTATACCGATCTTTTTAAGACCGCGTACTATATTTATTTTAACTCTGGAAAAAAGCGGACGAACGTCTTTTCTGATCTTTCTGATCCCACAGGCAGCAGCCTTGCCGGAACATCTGACTGCATAGACCGTAAGATATGTAACCAGTGAACCTATGCCGACCATGGCTTTTTCAAATCCGTTCACGGAATGCTTATCCGCATTTGCGGCAGGCAGTTCCGATATATTGTCTGTCCGACTGTCCGGACTAAAGTTCATTATCAAGTCTCCTTTCCGTAAATTCTATATAAAGAAGATATATTCATCATAAAAACGGTTACAAAACAGTAACATTAATATAATTATACCCCTTTTTTCTTAAAAATCAACACTTTATTGATTTATGTCACATTTTATTAATCTTTTTTAGCGATTTGCACAAGAATATCAATATTTCTCAAGGCAATTTTCATATAAAATATTACCGCAATTTGTCGGAAAACATCTCCTAATTATTTCCGGAAGAAATTTTTGTAAAAAAATACCGGTTACAAATTGTAACCATTTGTTTTTGAGACATCCGGCAAACCCTTTTGTAGAACCAAATTTTATAAAATCAAAAAGGTTACAAAATGGTTACAAAAAGATCCTGCTTTGTAACCATTCCCTGCTGCTTTCCGGGAACAGGGATAAAATATCCTCCGGTATGCTGCTTGAAACGGTTATGATCCTGCCGTCGGAAGGACTGAAAAATTTCATTCCGGCGCAATGGAGCGCCTGCCTTGGACAATGTTCCCGGCTTCCGCCGTAAAGGTCGTCTCCTGCAAGCGGACAGCCTATTCCGGAAAAATGCACACGTATCTGATGCGTTCTGCCGGTCGCAAGTATTATCCTTAGCAGAGAATATACGTTATTTTCATTTATAATAGTATAATCCGTTACCGCTCTTTTTCCGTCGGGGCGGATCATTCTTTTTATCATGGAATCGCCCGTTCTTCCTATCGGAGCGTCAATGCGGTACATTCCGCCGACCTCATACCATTCTGCATAAGGCAGAACTACCGTTCCCGGAACAGGTCTGCCCTGTACCGCCGCAATATATACCTTTGATATCTTTCCGTTAAGGAAGTTTGCCGAGTATGCACTTTTAGCAACGGCGCAAAGTCCGGATGTATCCTTGTCCAGACGGTTTATAGGACGGTATGTCAGGCTTGGGAGCATTGCCGAAAAGCAGTTGCCGAGAGTGTCTCCATGATGCCTTGCGGAGGGGTGGACCGGCATTCCGGCAGGCTTGTCAAAAACTATGACGTCGCCGTCTTCATATACTACCGGGACTTCAAGCCCCGGAACGGCTTCAAGAAGATCGGTATCAAGCGCTTTCAGCCTTATCACGTCTCCTGCCGATACCGGATCGCAGGTGCGTATGGGGAAACCGTTTCTTGTTATGCCGCCTTCGGCGCGTTTCAGTTTTACAGTAAGGCGTCTCGACACACCGTGCTTTTTCAGAAGATCTCCGCAAGTTTTACCGTCGTCGGAGCTTTCCGCATAAAATTCCGCCTGTATATTCTCACACCGAGACAGGCGCTTCAACATTCCTTGATCCATCTTCATGCACCGCCTCTCCGAGCTGAGAGTCGGTTATGATCTCGTTCATTGCAGCCGTATATACCATATTGATATAGGGGATTATAAATATCATAGGGAATATCATAAGGCAGGGCACCAGCCAGCCTGAAAGCGAGAACATCACTTCCGAAAGATATTTTTTCTTTCCTTTCATTATCCTTTTGCTTTCCGCGATCAGTTCGGTGGGCGAAAGCTCCGTTTCCATAGCATAAAGGAACGGCACTGCGGCATATCTGGAATTTATAACGGCTGCGGCAGAAAGCATAACAAATGTCAGCAGTATTGCGCAGAAGAACATTATATAGTACGGCGTATCGCCGTCGGTAATGCCGTCAACTATCCCTGCCGAATAGAAAGAAAGTGCGGATACAGCCGCAAACGGCAGTATAACATACAATTTTTTCAGTATAAGTATACTGTTTATCCTCAGCACTTTCCACATCTTTCCTGCCGAAGCGTAACAGCTGAAAATACTTTTTGCGTAGACCGAGTTGCCCTTTACCTGCTGTAACCTGTACCATTTTATCCCGTAAGAAAGCGGCGTTATTGCCACCGTGGCAATAATGAATACCAGCAATGCCGCGGTCATCACCAAAATAAATTCGGGTGAGATATATCCGCTGTCAATATCGACCAATCCTGCTCTGTCAAGCTGCATAACACATATGATCGGCGCAAGTATCAGCGCGGAAAGTCCTCCTACCGAGAGGCAAAACAGCGTGCAAAGCTCTCCGAAGCAGCAGCTGAACCGCGAAAAAACCAGTTTTTTAAGTTCCGCAGCACTTTTCATCACAGACGCTCCTTTCGGTCATTCATTTCCGGGGATCTTCCCGAGTATCTCGAAGGTGTTTCCGTTCTGCCACATCATGGCGCTGACGAGTATTTCATAGCCCTCACCCGGGTCACAGGCAAATTCCATAGGCTTCATTTTAGGCAGACCAAAACACGACATCATATTCATAAGTATTCCCGAATGGGTGATAACGCCCGTATGCGTAAGTCCCTCTTTCATCATGTCAAGTATCATCAGATTAAGGGCGGAATAACATCTTATCATCATATTCCTGAGACTTTCGCCGTTCGGGGGAGGATTGTCAAGACCTCCTTTGAGCCATTTTTTGTAGCTGTCAAGACCAATAAGATCTTCGGCGGCAGCGCCCTCAAAAACGCCGAAATCCATTTCCCTCAGATCGTCAACTATCACTATCTCCCTGTCGGGGAAAAGTATTTCCGCCGATTGAACGGCTCTTTCCAGAGGGCTGGAATAAACTCTCTGCACTTTTGGATATTCAAAAGCCTCGTACTTGTCCCGGAGCGCTTCTTTTCCGGATTCGGAAAGCGGAAGATCGGTCTTTCCTATATAGATCCCGTTTTCGTTGGCTTCGGTAATGCCATGCCTTAATATGCTCATTCTGTAACCTTTCATAGCAGTATGACTTCCTTTCATATTGATCAAGAGGCTTTTGTCCGTTTGCAGATCCGGACCTTCTGTATGCTATATATACAAAAAAACATTAAAAGATTTTTCGACTTTTTTGCAAAAAAACTCTTTACAAGCTGTACGCAATGAGTTATAATTTACAGTGTGTAAACGTCTATTATAGGAGGTGACATGATGAATTCGGACTTTCCGAGAATAATAACCCTTTTAAGGAAAGAACGCGGCATCAGTCAGAAAAGCGCTGCTTCCGCTCTTGGGATATCTCAGGCGCTGCTTTCTCACTATGAAAAAGGCATAAGAGAATGCGGACTTGACTTTCTTGTAAAAACAGCGGATTATTATAATGTATCCTGCGATTATCTTCTCGGCCGTTCTCCCGAACCTGCCGGAAAGACCATATCCTATGAAGATATACCCGAACATGAACAGAATATCAAAGAAAAGAACGCGTCCGGCGGAGTGATGGCATCATTCAGCAAAAAGCTTGTTGTGAACTCGATCTCCGCATTATTTTCGCTTACGCAAAAGACAGGCAGCTCCACTATTTTGAAAGAAATATCATCATATCTGATGCTGGCTGTTTATAAATGCTTCCGGGTGGTATATTCGGCAAATCCCAAAAACGACCAGAGATTTTTCACCGTTCCGGAAATAACCGCTCAGGGCAGTTCGTCGGCAGCAATGGCTATATGCGAAGCAAACGCTTATGCGGCGGCTAAAGGGATATCCGTAAACGGCGGAGACGTTGCCGTTGAAAGCACGGAAAGCATTATAACCGCAAACTCGCTTTCGGAGGAATATCCGGGCTCGGCGTCGTCGCTGCTGAATGTTATCAAGAACAGTGAAGCGCAGATACATATTCTGACCGGATCCGACAATTGATATTATACCACATTTTCATTGAAATTTCAATACATTATATATTAACAGTAAAAAACGGAGCTTTCAGGCTCCGTTTTTGTTTTAAACACGCCATGTCATATTTTGGAAATAAGTCCGGCATAGTATCTGCTGAGTTTTTCGGCAATGGTGTTGAGAAGCTTCAACGCATCGTTTTTTAGCTGTTCGTTGGCGTAAAATCCGCGTTCGGACATTTCCGCAGCGCGTTTTGCATATTCCACGGCTTTTACGGCGTCGCTCTCGGCAAGCGTTTCCGCCAGCTTGTAGAAGCATTTTGCCGAAAGCGCGGTAAATTCGTCGGCAAAAGCGCCCCATTCCTCCTCGTTTTCCGCAAGCTCCGCCGCTTCGGCGTACCTGCCCTCAAAGAAAAGCATTTTTGCACGTATGAATCTTTCGCTGCCGGAGACCGTACCGGCGTCCTCCGCGTCGTCCCACTGGGGCATCAGCGACGCTACGGGGATATCAAGAACATTTGCAAGATATTCAAGCGTTTTCACCGAAGGGGTGGCGCTGCCGCTTTCTATCTGGCTCAGCATATTGCGCGTTATAAAATCGCCGACCACTTCGCTTTGAGTCATTTTTTTGGATATACGGGCTTCCTTGATAATTCTTCCTCTTTCAGCAGGCGTCATGCTATCCCTCCCATGCTAAAGTAAATTCAATTTACTATATTGTAACACGTTTTTTTGCGGATTGCAATAGAAAAAAATAATTTTTTTCAAAAATATCCTTGACAATTGGGAAATATTCAGCTATAATCATATTAGTAAATTAAATTTACCTTACAGGAGAGCCGATCGGATATGTACATTCCCGATAATTTATTTGAATTTTTTCTTTGGCTCTGGAGCCTGTTTTACATGATAATATCCCCTTTTGGAAATATTCTGTGGATATTTATTGAAAAGTACTTGACAAATTTTTGATGTGGGAGTATAATAAAGTAAATGAAATTTACACGATAATATGAAAATGAAAGGGGTAATACTATGTCCGAGTGGTGGGGAGCGCTTTCAACTCTGCTTAAAGTGCTTTATCTGATAGCGGTGCCGTCAACTCTTGTGCTGCTTTTACAGACGTTTTTTTCAATAGCCGGCTTCGGGCATGACGGCGATATAAACATCAGCGACACAAGCGGTCTGGACGGAGGTTTTGACGGCGGTTTTGACGTTCCCGACGGCGGTGTCGATCTTGACGTGAACACCGACATTGACGCGGATTTTGACGCGGATATGAACGCTGACGTTTGCCCTCACGGTGATGTGGATATGAACGTTCATGTTCACGGCGATCTTTCACCGTTAAGACTTTTTACCATTCAGGGGATAGTTGCGTTTTTCGCAGTCTCCGGCTGGGTATCCATTGCGGCAATAAGCAGCGGTATGCCTGCGGTGGGAGGTATCCCTCTTGGTATAGTAGCAGGATTTTTTGCAATGTACGGTATAGCAAAACTTATACAGATAAGCAAAAAACTTACCGAAAACGGCACTATAGATTTCCGCAACGCCATAGGAGAAAGCGCCACCGTATATATTCCCATACCGCCCAACGGCGAGGGCGAGGGAAAAGTTACCCTGACCTTGCAGGGACGTTTTATGGAATGTGACGCCGTTTCTTTCGGCAGGGAAACTTTAACGACCGGCACGCAGGTGCGCGTTACTGACCTTAACGGCGAAGCCCTTGTTGTGGAACGGGAATAGCTTGTTCCGTACGAATACACCATATTGTTGGAGGGCATTTTATGATAGATAAAAGCGGAAAATGGTGGACGGGAGACTGTCCGGACGATATTGATGAATACCTGAAAGAATATTCTGAGGATAAAACTCTGGATATCAAACCTGTAAAATGCAATAACTGCGGCAGCGACGCTTTGCTTGTCCGTCTTGACCATAATGAAGATGTCATTCAGGTAGTATGCCCCGTATGCAAAACAAAAAAGATTCTTCTGGATTGTGAAGAAATATGGGACGAAGCAAAACCAAGGGCGTACAGGTGTCCGATATGTAAAAAAAGAACGGCTTATCATATAAAGGTAGGTTTCGCAAGGCGTGAAAACGGCAGCGCAAAATGGGTTTATATCGGCGAAATGTGTACCGAGTGCAAAACGCTGGGTTCATTTATGGATTGGAAGATAAGCTATGAACCCACCGACGAAATGGAAAAAAATATCTGATGTGATAAATATTTTAAAGGGGACATCAGATGTGAATACATTAAATGATCTGCTTGAGATCTTTGTCGCTCAAAGTCAAAAAATATTAGGAGATAATATTGTTGGGATCTATCTTCACGGCTCTGCCGTTATGGGGTGCTATAACGAAAAGAAAAGTGATATTGATCTGTTAATTGTAGTAAAGGAAGCTATCCCGAACGACGTAAAACATTGCTTTATGGATATGGTCGCAGAATTAAATACATATGCGCCTCCAAAAGGAATTGAACTAAGCATTGTTAAAAGAGAGGTATGCGATCCGTTTGTTTATCCGACGCCTTTTGAACTGCACTTTTCCATTGCGCATTTAAAATGGTATAAAACCGATCCTTTAGATTATATTGATAAAATGAATGGAACGGATAAAGATCTGGCAGCTCATTTTACTATTATTTTTCATAGGGGAAAATGTCTTTACGGAAAAGATATAAAAGATGTTTTTGGAGAGGTCAGCAAAGAAGCTTACTTTGACAGTATTTTCAGTGATATTGAAAATGCTGAAACCGAAATAATGAATGATCCCACTTACATTATTCTGAACCTGTGCAGAGTATTGGCATACAAAAAAGAAGAGCTTATCCTTTCAAAGCAGGAGGGCGGCAAATGGGGAATATGCAATGTTCCCGAAAAGTACCGAAATCTTATAGCGCAGGCACTGGAAGAATATTCATCTGACAAATCAGCAAAATGGGAAGAAAATAATGCCCGTGAATTTGCTGAATATATGATAGCACAGATAAGAAATTAAATCTGACTTTTAAGATATAATTATACTGTCAGTTGCCTGACAAGAATATTTATTTGCTTTACCCCATGGCAGGCATTAAGTTAGAAATTACTAAGTAAAGCCTGAAAGGGTGCAGGCTCAGCCTGCTCTTAACTCTTAACTCTCAACACTTATTAATAAGTCAACAATGTTGAAAAAATTTAAAATAAACGGGAGGTCTTTTATATGCAAAATGTTGAAACCCTTATTGCCGTATGCGTAATTGTCGTAGTGCTTTTTGCGGCAGTTGCGGCGATACTGTCGCGGTACAGAAAATGTCCGTCGGACAAGATCATGGTAATTTACGGTAAGGTCGGCACCGACAAGAACGGTCAGGCTCGCAGCGCAAAATGTATCCACGGCGGCGCGGCGTTCATTGTGCCTATTATCCAGTCCTATCAGTACCTTGACCTGACGCCTATTTCCATTAACGTCGACCTTAAAAACGCACTTTCCAAGCAGAATATCCGTGTTGACGTTCCGTCAAGATTTACTGTAGGAATTTCCACCGAGCCGGGCATTATGCAGAACGCCGCAGAACGTCTGCTGGGTCTGAAAATGATGGAAATTCAGGAGCTTGCAAAGGATATCATCTTCGGACAGCTCCGTCTTGTTATCGCAACAATGGAGATCGAGGAGATCAACACCGACCGTGACAAATTCCTCGTTGCAGTTTCAAACAACGTTGAGATCGAACTTAAAAAGATCGGTCTGCGGCTTATAAACGTAAACGTTACCGATATCAACGACGAATCCGGCTATATTGACGCCCTCGGTAAAGAAGCCGCTGCAAAGGCTATCAACGACGCCAAAAAGAGCGTTGCCGAAAAGGACAGAGACGGTGCTATAGGTGAAGCAAATGCCAAGAAAGATCAGCGTATTCAAGTCGCTGCCGCAAACGCTTCCGCTATCGAGGGTGAAAACGACGCAAAGATAGCAGTTGCCCAGTCCGAAGCTATCCGCCGCCAGAAAGAAGCCGAAGCCGACGCCAAAGCTACCAATGATGCAAAGGTAGCCGTTGCCGAGACCAGCCGCGACGGTGAGATCGGTCAGGCAAACGCTATGAAAGACCAGCGTATACAGGTCGCTGCTGCAAACGCCGCTGCTATCGAGGGTGAAAACAATGCCAAGATCGCAGTTGCCCAGTCGGAAGCAAAGCGCCGTGAAAAAGAAGCCGAAGCCCTCAAAACAGCTATCACCGCCGAAGCCGTTCAGGCTGCCAAGGCAAAGGAAGAAGCCTATATTGCCCAGCAGGAAGCTGAAAATAAACGTGCCGAACTGGAAATGGCTACCCAGAAAGCCGATATTATCGTAAAAGCTCAGATAGAAAAAGAAAAAGCCGAGATCGCCGCAGAAGCCGAAGCGGAAGTTCTCCGCCGCAAAGCGCGAGGTGAAGCGGACGCTATCTATGCGAAAATGGCTGCCGAAGCCAAGGGTGCAATGGAGATCCTCCAGAAGCAAGCCGAAGGTATGCGCGCGCTTGTTGACGCTGCCGGAGACGCGGATTCCGCTGTTAAGATGGTAATTGCCGACAAGCTGGAAGATCTGATGAGGATACAGGTAGACGCTATCAAGAATATCAAGATAGACAAGATAACCGTCTGGGACGGCGGCAAAAATCCCGACGGGAACACTGCCACTGCGGATTTTATCGCAGGCATGATGAAGTCCGTTCCTCCGCTCAATGAAGTTTTCAAACAGGCTGGAATGGAACTTCCTGCGCTTTTAGGAAAAGAACTTGAAAACACAGCCGACGGAACGGAAAAGGCTGCTGCCGACGAAGTTCCCGAAGATACCGGCGCGGATATCTGAAAGGCAGTATCACAGCAAATGTCTTATAAAACATATCGGGATCTGTAAGCTGAACTTGCAGGTCCCGATCTATCGTTAAGTCAAAATGCTATGTCACAACAAAAGGCTGATTTTTATTATTTAGTGTTGAGAGTTGAGAGTTAAGAGTTGAGATAAATGATAATTTAGCGCTCTAAACGAAAGAAAATTATAGCTGGTCGAGCTGAGCCCAGCTCGCAGGGTCAAGGGGCAGCGCCCCTTGCCGCGCTCCGCAGAGCG
>CANQZR010000047.1 GCA_947628405.1 uncultured Clostridia bacterium | reverse complement strand
TTTCCAACAGCTATAGGCTGTTGGAAATTCACCCCTTTGCAGAGCGCTTTAAAAAGGGGAATTTCGCCGTCTGCGGAGCGCGGCAAGGGGCGCTGCCCCTTGACCCTGCGAGCTGGGCTCAGCTCGACCAGCTATAATTTTTTCCGTTTAGAGCGCTAAATTATCATTTATCTCAACTATTAACCCTCAACTCTCAACACTAAATGATAAAATTCAACTCCTTGATATGACATAGACAAAGAAAATACATGACCGTGTTCCTGATGATCGGAAGCACGGTCATTTTTTGTAATAAAGCTGCTGCAATTGACGGAATTGTTTATTATGACTTAAATGTATATTAACAATTATGTGATATAATAATTGTGAATTGAAGTCCACGGAGGCGGAACGAATTGAAAGACAAGGACGGTCCAAAGGAAAAAAATGCTGCCGGCATTGTTCCGGAAGCGGATGATGATAAGCTCAATATAAAATATCAGGACAGAGAATATAACGAAAACTATAAGAAATGGCGCCGTGAAAATAAGGATTCGCTGGGCTTCTTTTTTGTTGAGAAGCCGGATCGCCTTACCTATCGCGACGGCGTAGGCTTTATAAACGACCACCCCGAAATACATGAGGAAAGATCTATCCGCAGGGCAATAAACATACTTGGCGGAGTATTGCTGTTCAGAGTGCTGTTCGATATATTCACAAAATATATACTTACATTTCTGCTGGAAAAAACAGGCGCCGATATAAGATACGACCTTTTTGACAAGAAATTCTACGGCGATGAAACGCTGATAATCAATCTTCAGTTTATAATGAACATCATGTCTATGATACTTCCGGTAGGATTTCTGGCAGGATATCTTCATATGCCGCTGAATGTAATGCTGCCGACGAAGATAAACAATAAGCCCATGTTCGCTTTCAGCGTGCCTTTCATGCTGCTGATATGTGGAGTGTGCAGTGCGATGTCGATGATATATGAACATCTTCTTTCGGCGCTGAACATAGATACTTCAAGAACATTGTTTTTCCCTGATGACGCCAAGGGAATAATCTTTATGGCTGCGGCAAATATCATAATAATACCTGCCATAAGCGAACTGTGTACAAGGGGCGTTATACTGCAGTTCACAAGACAGTTCGGCGACGGCATAGCTATTATCATAACAAGCCTGATGACATCGGCAATGTGCTACGATATCACACAGTTCTGCTTTATTTTCATAGCTTCTGTCGCAATAGGATACTTTACCATAAGGACCGGCTCGGTAATTACGGCGGTGGTAATGCGTATAACGATGAATCTTTTCTCTTACACGCTGTATTATTTTGATTATATCAAGGACAGCGATATTTTTATCATGCTCGTTGTATTTGCGGCAATAATAATAGGATCTGTTTCAACGGTGATGTTCTTTTACAGGCACAGCGAAAGTTTCGGCATGAAGATAACCTCGAGATATATGACGTATGAAAAGAAATTGCTGGCATTCTTTACAAGCGCGCCTATAATAATCTGGATGACGCTTGATTTTATCGTTACGCTTATGAATATAAGGTTTATTTAGGAAAGGTTCAAAATGGCTTTTAAAGGTGACGAATATTATATGGGCATTGCTCTTGAACTTGCCCGTGAAGCCGCTTCGGAGGGGGAAACTCCGGTAGGCGCGGTAGTGGTCAGGAACGACGGCTTTATTGCCGGAAAGGGCAGAAATTCACGCGAACGCGACCGTAACGCTCTCTGCCATGCGGAAATAGCCGCAATAGACGAAGCCTGCCGTACGCTTGGCGGCTGGAGGCTTTGCGGCTGTACGATATATGTTACGCTTGAACCCTGTCCTATGTGTGCCGGAGCAATAATAAATTCAAGACTGGACAAGCTGGTATTTGCCGCCGCCGACCCGAAAGCCGGTTCGGCAGGATCGGTGGCAGATATTTTTGAGCTCGGGTATAATCACCGTCCCGAAATAGTTCCGGGAATAATGGAAAAAGAATGTAAGGAACTGCTGAAAGATTTTTTCGCGGAGTTAAGGAGGAAGAACAAAAAAATGTCCGGAATAAAAACAGTGGAAGTAAAGACTTCCGAGCAGGTAAAAAAAGTTGCGGCAATGGCTGACGAAATATGGCATGAATGGTTCCCGTCGATAATTTCAGCCGAACAGATAGACTATATGCTCGATAAATTCCAGTCGGAAAGCGCGATAGAAAATCAGCTTAAAAATGAAAATTACCGCTATTTCATAGTTATGAACGGCGGAGAATATGTAGGCTATACTGCGGTGCGCCCTGACAGCGACGGACGGCTCTTCCTTTCAAAAATATACATTAAAAAAGAACACCGCAGAAAAGGATACGGAAAAGCCGTATTCGGATTTTTGAAAGATATATGCCGTGAAAACGGTCTTAATGCGATATGGCTCACGGTCAACAAGCATAATGACGATTCGATAAACGTGTATAAAAAATGCGGATTTAAGGTGATCGGCGAGGACGTTACCGATATAGGCGGCGGATATGTTATGGACGATTACTTTTTCCAGCTTGACGTGTGATCCCGTATCATGGATACCGGAAACGTTTTATATAACAGCCGACTGCACAACGGGAAAGGAATAAAAAATGCCGAATAAATTTTTGCCGTTCAAGTTGAATAAAATATTCAAGCCTGTGGGAAATATGCTGGCAAGCCTGTGTCTGCTCCCTGCGGCAGCGTTGCTTCTTAAAAAGCACGCGGAGATAAATTCAGGCGGAAGAAAAGAATATCTTTACACTTTCGGGAAAAAGGGAAAGCCCGCTTCTGCGGCGCTGATAACAAATCAGACGCCGTCAAAACTGGCGAAAAAAGCCGTCAGGGGCTGTATGAAAAAATAAATATCCTGATATGGAGGAATAAATATGGAACTGAGGATACGCAGCCTGCGTGAGGACAGCGGTCTTTTCCAGCGCAATTTAGCCGATCATCTCGGCTGCACCCAGCAGACGTATTCAAGATATGAAACAGGCGAGCTGGAACCTTCGCTGACGGTCATGGAAGAACTTGCCGGATTTTACGGCACAAGCGTTGATTATCTTATGGGACTGACCGATGTACGCGCTCCTTATAAGCGGACCGGCGGCGGATATTGAAAAACAAGACGGGAAATACTGTATTTTCCGCCTTATTTTTTTGCATGTATCATCAAAAAAATATTGCAATTATGCGGAATAAATGATATAATCATATAAACGCATTTACCTTGAAATTATGGCCAAAAAAATTTAAAATAAAAAGGAGAAAAGATCATGAAAAAAATTTCGGCTTACATTAACGCAAAGGACATAAGATCTACAATTGCCCCGGAAATATACGGACATTTTTCCGAACATCTGGGAAGATGTATCTATGACGGCATATATGTAGGAGAGGATTCGTCTATCCCGAATATAAGAGGTATCAGGACGGATATCATCGAAGCGTTCAGAAAGATAAAAATGCCTGTTCTTCGCTGGCCGGGCGGCTGCTTTGCGGACACATATCACTGGATGGACGCCGTGGGCGACAAAAAACTCAGGAAAAAAGAGCATAACGTTCACTGGGGAGGAGTTACAGAGGATAATTCATTCGGAACGCATGAATTTTTTGACCTGTGCGAGCAGGTGGGCTGTGAACCGTATCTTGCCGGAAATCTCGGCAGCGGTACCGTTCAGGAACTTTCCGAATGGATAGAGTACATAACTCTTGACGATACCTCGCCCATGCCTGAACTTCGCCGTAAAAACGGCAGAGAAAAACCGTGGAAGCTGAAATATCTCGGAATAGGAAACGAAAACTGGGGCTGCGGAGGAAATATGCGTCCCGAATATTATATAGACGAATATATCCGTTATCAGACTTTCTGCCGCGACCACAGCGGAAATCATCTTTTCAAGATAGCCTGCGGTCCTAATGCCGCCGACTACAACTGGACGGAGACAATAATGAAGCGCCTGAACAAAGACAGCGCTCGCGGAATATCACTTCACTATTACACAGTGCCCACCGGCAACTGGAACAAAAAGGGCAGCGGACGGTCATTTTCAAACGAAGAATACTATTCCACCATTTCGGGAACATTGCAGATGGAGGAGCTTCTTAAAAGACATTCGCATATAATGGACGCTTATGACCCCAACAAGGATATAGGTCTTATAGTTGACGAATGGGGAGTATGGTGCGATGTAGAGGAGGGAACGAATCCGGGATTCCTTTATCAGCAGAATACCATGCGCGACGCAATCGTTGCGGCTTGCAATCTGAACCTGTTCAATGTTCATTCCGACAGAGTTGTAATGGCAAATCTGGCTCAGGCGGTAAATGTTCTTCAGTCGCTTGTACTTACTGAGGGCGAAAAGATCGCGCTTACTCCTACATATCATGTTTTCGATCTGTTCAGTTCACATCAGGGCGGCGGATCGGTCTACTGCTTTGTGGAAAATACGGAAGCCGGCGAAAATATAAAGATCCCGATGATAACAAGCTCCGCTTCAATAAAGGACGGAAAGCTGACGGTCACCTTTGCGAACTGTTCGCTTGAGGAAGACGCTGAGATCACCTTTGATATAACAGGTTTTGACGCAAAGAAAGCGTCGGCAAGGATACTTACCGGGAACTGCTGCGATCTCAACGATTTTGAAACGCCGGATAAAGTCGTTCCCAAGGAGTTTACAGTCTCTCTCAACGGACGGTATATGTCCGCAGTTATACCGCCTTGTTCGGTAGTTTCGGTAATTCTGGAATGAGCCGTCCGTTCTGCAAAAAATGCTTTTTTGAGGATATCGACCCGCAGGGGATATACAGGGAAATAACCGAGCTTATTTCCCTTATCCCGTCCGAAAACAGGACCGGTGAAGCGGAATATCGCCGCCGTCTTGATATATGCGGAAAATGCGGTTCACTGGGTGAGGGAACGTGCGGAAAATGCGGCTGCTTTGTAGAACTCAGGGCGGCAAAGCTGAATATGCACTGTCCCCATGAAGAGCATTTCTGGTAACGATCTTTGATACGAGGTGTATAAGATGAGTTTAAAGGAAAAAATTGAAAACGGTCAGACTTTCCTTGGGATAGAGCTTGGTTCCACAAGAATAAAAGCCGTGCTTACGGACGATAATTACGTTCCCATAGCAAGCGGCGCCGCAGACTGGGAAAACCGATTTGAAAACGGCTTCTGGACATATTCGCTTGACGATATCCACGGTGGGCTGAAAAGCTGCTATGCAAGCCTTGCGGCAGATGTGGCGGAAAAATACGGAACGGAGCTTACTTCCGTAAAAGCTATGGGCGTTTCCGCTATGATGCACGGATATATGGCTTTTGACAGTAACGGAGAACTTCTCGTTCCGTTCAGGACATGGAGATGCACTGTTACGGAACAAGCCGCTTCAGAACTTACTTCACTTCTGGATTTCAATATTCCCCAAAGGTGGAGCATTGCTCACCTGTATCAGGCAATACTGAACGGAGAACAGCACGTTCATAAGACAGCATATATTTCAACTCTGGCAGGATATGTCCACTATATCCTTACGGGAAAACGTGTCGTAGGTATCGGAGAGGCTTCGGGGATATTCCCGGTAAGCGGCAAGGATTACGACGAAAAAATGCTTGAAAAGACCGAAGAACTGTTCCGCAGGCACGGCTTTGACCGTCCGCTGCACGAAGTTCTTCCTGCCGTTGCCGACGCAGGAGAAAAGGGTTCTTTCCTCACGGAAAGCGGCGTAAAATTTCTTGATGAAAAGGGGATTTTAAAAGCGGGTATCCCTCTTTGTCCTCCGGAAGGCGACGCTGGAACGGGAATGGCGGCGACAAATTCCGTCCGTCCCGGAACGGGGAACGTGTCCGCAGGAACGTCAGTATTTGCAATGCCGGTGCTTGAAAGACCGCTTACGGGCGTTTATCCGGAAATAGACGTTGTGACCACTCCCGACGGTGCGCCTGTGGCTATGGTACACTGTAATAACTGCTGTTCTGAAATAGACGTGTGGGTAAAAATGTTCGGAGAATTTGCGGAGCTTTCGGGACGCCCTGCCGACAAGTCAGAACTTTATGAACTTCTTTACACAAATGCCATGAAAGGCGATCCCGGCTGCGGAGGGCTTACGGTCTATAATTTTCTTTCCGGCGAACCCGTTGCAGGCGTTGACGACGGCAGACCAATGTATTTCAGGACTCCCGACAGCGAGCCGAGCCTTGCGAATTTTTTCCGGGCGCAGCTTTATTCCACCGTTGCGGCGTTAAAAACGGGAATGGATATCCTTCTTGAAAAGGAAAAGATCTCTCTTAAAAATATAACGGCTCACGGCGGACTTTTCAAGGTAAAGAATGCCGCGCAGCAGGTGCTTGCGGACGCTCTTGGCACCGAAGTTTCGGTAATGGAAACTGCCGGTGAGGGCGGAGCGTGGGGGATAGCTCTGCTTGCGGCTTATATGACCGACGGCGTGGGAAATTCCCTTGCGGACTGGCTTGACGAAAATGTTTTTGCAGGCAGCAAAAAAATCACCCTTTCTCCGGATAAGAACGGAGCAAAGGGCTTTGCGGAATTTATGGAGCGGTATAAAACAGGGCTTCCTGCGGAAAAAATTTTAAAAGGAGCGGAATGATATGCTGGAAAGTTTAAAGAAAGAAGTTCTTGAAGCAAATCTGCTTCTGCCGGAATACGGACTTGTAACGTTCACATGGGGGAATGTTTCCGCCGTTGACCGCGAAAGCGGAATGATGGTGATAAAGCCGTCCGGTGTGGAATACGGCAGCATGACCGCAGACGATATGGTAGTAGTGGAGCTTTCCACCGGAAAGGTTGTCGAGGGAAGATACAAGCCTTCCAGCGATACTCCCACACATCTGGAGCTGTACAAGGCGTTCGGGAATATCGGCGGTATCGTCCATACACACAGCCGTTGGGCAACTTCGTTCGCGCAGGTGGGAACAGGCATAGTTCCGTTAGGAACTACCCATGCGGACTATTTTTACGGTGAGATACCCTGCACCCGTGCAATGACTCCTGCGGAGATACAGGGCGAATACGAAAAGGAGACGGGAACGGTAATTATCGAGGCGTTCAAAGGCATTGATCCGCTGACTATACCTGCTGTGCTGGTAAAAAGCCACGGACCGTTCACATGGGGAAAGACTGCCGCAGAAGCCGTTCATAACGCTGTAGTGCTTGAAGAAGCGGCGTTTATGAATTATCACGCTATGGGAATAAACCCACAGATACACCGTATGCAGCAGGAACTTCTGGACAGGCATTATCTGAGAAAGCACGGCGCAAACGCTTATTACGGACAAAATTAAAAAATTATTTTATCCGATCATACGGAATATTTTCGCGCGGCGGAAATTATTTTTTCCGGAGTTGAAAAAGCGTTTATGCTTTCTTCTGCCGGGTCAATGGATATACCCAGTTCCTCAAGGTGGGAAAGTATCCCGATAAGGGCATATGAATCCAATATTTCTTCTGCTATAAGATCGGTCTCTGCCGTTATATTTTCTCCGCAGAACTTTTTTATGATCTCCATTATTTTTTCATCTGTAACATACATTATAATTTTTCCTTTTTATAATTTGCCGAATGTGGTATACATTCGGCTTTTTCTATTATTTTGGGTATCATGTAGCGTGGCAGACGCGCGGAAAGAAATTTTTTTATTTCGGGAACATTTATTTCTTTTTCCGAATTTACCTGCGCTTTTAAAAATAATACCTCGCCGCCGCTGTCCCTGACTGCTGAGACAAAACAGTCTGTTATCCCGTCGGCTTCCGACAGTACGGATTCTATTTCTTCGGGCTCTATACGGTATCCGGAATATTTTATCATTCCCGGTCCTTTTCTGCCGTAAAAAAATATAATGCCGTTTTTTATTCCGCCAAGATCTCCGGTAAAAAATCCTCCGTCACGGAATCCGCCGTGATCGCCTATATAACTGCCGGCAGCGCTTTTTCCGCCGATAAAAATTTCACCGTCACGGATATCCACATTTCCTGCCGTAAAATTTTTTATTCCTATGGGAAGTCTGCCGTCACATTCCGATAAGGAGATATCTTTTGCGCATACAAAGCAGCAGCATTCCGACGGACCGTAAGCATTTATCAGACGGATATTGCCGAATCTTCCGAAAAGGAGTTTTGCAGTCTGCGGCGAAAGTGTTTCCCCACAGCAAAGAACGGTTTTTAATCCGGGGTAATTTTCCGGACTGAATTTTCCTGACAATAAACACATTCTTAAATATGTGGGCGTGCAGGTGAGAACATTTATATCCCTTTCAGGGATATCGTCGAATGCGTGGAACGTTTTTCCCGACGCAAGGGGAATAAATATATCCGCTACGGAAAGATCAAACGAAAATAAAGCGTGTCCTCCGAAAATTTCCGCATTACCGGGATATATCTTCATTCCGTATCCGATAAAATTTTCAAGACTTTCTCTCGGTATCCTTATTCCTTTCGGAGAACCGGTGCTGCCGGACGTAAAAATAATATATCCTTTGTCACCGGCAGGAAAATTATTTTTACATTCAGGAAGAGAATAAATTTCGTCCGGAAAAATTTTATTTATACCGTTTATGCCGGGATCATATTCGCATATTGCCGTGTCCGCTCCGCTTTGCGCTATCATCGACCGCAGACGTTCCGCAGGAATGGAAATATCGCACGGTATATATTCTCTTCCGCATATCAGGCAGGAAAGTATGCCTATTATCATTACCGGAGATCTGTGCCCGTAAATTATTGCCGGCGGACCGTTCCCGATCCTTTCGGCAAGAGCTTTTGCGCGGCAGGATAATTTCCCGTAGCTTATCTTTTCACCGCCGTATATATAAGCTGTTTTTGCCGGAAATTTTTCCGCGTTCATAAGTATTTTTTCGGTGATATCCATTAAAATTCACACGCTTTCGATCTCATTTTCCGGTATCAGCGAATAGTCGTACATTACTTTTGAATGATTATTCAGGAGCAATTCTTTTTTAATTGTTTCACCGCTGCTTTTTGATATCGTTTCCCTGTAAATTTTGCTGCATCTGTAGAATATTCCGTTTTCACATATGAATTTATGATCTTCTTCGGTTATCCTGTATCTGTAGGGGAAAGGTCTTTCCGCCTTTAATTCACCGTAAAGGACGCCGTCTTTTATCCATATCAGAAGCTGTATATTCCTGTCGGAATTATTTTTGAAGCGGTAATCTACATTTTTATAGAATACCGACGTTCCCGTTCCGAAAGGAACTCTGCGGCGTTCGTCCGGAAAAAGCGCGTCGGAATGATGATGTATCTCCGTAACTTCAAGCGGACTGTTCAGCACCAGCCAGTGGATAAGATTTGCAAGCTGGCATAATCCGCCGCCGATACCTTTTCCAAGTTCCGAGCCTGAGATCGTAAGACCTTCAAGATAACCTTTTTTTGCAGTTGGTTTTCCGACCCTTTTCCAGAATGAAAATGTTTCTCCGGGGCGAATTACCAGCCCGTTTATGGTTTTTGCCGCAATTTTCAGATTTACAGTCTTATTTTTCTGAAGCCGGATATCCACGCCGTTAAGTTTGCGTTCGATAATTGAAAAATGTCCCTTGACAGTGTACGGGAGTTTTTCGCCGATAATTTTATCCGCAAATTTTTCGCCTTTTATTTTTTTGATCGCATCGGAAATATCTCTTAAAAGATATTCCTTTGCAAGCGAGATCTTATAGCATATTTTACCCCTCTGGCAGAACAATTTACGCTCTTTTGTCATCAATTATCACCCCGGAAATAATTTGTTCGGTTCAAAACAAATTATATCATCAAATGCGGAAATAATCAATTAAAATTTGGTTTCAATTCGGTTACAATCATCAAGGCGCTTTGTAATATTTGTAATTGTTTTTTTACCTGTCATAATCATCAAGAAAATGATGTATTCCCAGATCGTTTTTATAAGAAATTATCGTATTAAGATTTACATTTTCAACGCTGCGGAAAATATTTTTTTCCACCTGCGGATTTGTTTTTTTCAGTTCGGCAATAAGTTTTTTAACTTCAAGACGTTTTGAAAGTTCCTCCTCCGGCGAGATTTCGCAGGCTTCGGTAAATTTGCAGGCGCATCTTAAAAAATGCAGACCATTATAGTCGCGCCAATGCTTTATATCCTCCTCGCGGATAAAATACATCGGGCGGATAAGCTCCATTCCCTCAAAATTTGTGCTGTGAAGTTTGGGCATCATAGTCTGTACCTGACCGCCGTATAACATTCCCATAAGAATGGTCTCGATAACATCATCAAAATGATGTCCGAGGGCAATTTTGTTGCAGCCCAGCTCCTTTGCTTTGCTGTAAAGATATCCGCGCCTCATTCTTGCACACAGATAGCATGGATTTTTCTGAACGTGAGTGACCGATTCAAAAATATCCGATCCGAAGATCGTTATAGGAACGGATAACGCCGCCGCATTTTTTTCTATAAGGCGGCGGTTTTCTTCCGCATAACCGGGATCCATTACAAGAAAAACAAGCTCGAATGGAAATTTATCGTGCATTTTTAATTCCTGAAAAAGTTTCGCCATAAGCATGGAATCTTTTCCGCCGGAAATGCACACGGCGATTTTGTCTCCCGGCTGAATAAGTTCATACGTTACGATAGCTTTTGCAAATCTGCTCCATAGTACGCGGTGAAATTTTTTACGTATGCTTTTTTCGACCTGCTCGGCAATATTTTTTTCGTTCAATATTATCACTTCTTTTCGGAAATTCTATAAAAATTATAACATATATCCGCGGTAATGTCTATAATTGATCGGAAAAAATCCGGGACGTTTTTTTGCCGTCCGGCAGACTTATTTACTGTCCGTAAAAAAAGAACTGCTGAAATACAGCAGCCCTTTTTTATTTATTGTTCAAGTTTTTTAAGAAACGCTTTTGTGCGCTCGTTTGACGGGTTGTCAATAACGTCCTTGGGTTTGCCCTGTTCGATTATCATTCCGCCGTCCATAAAAACAACATGGCTGGAAACGCTTCTTGCAAAATCAATTTCGTGAGTAACGATCACCATTGTCATTTTTTCCGCCGCAAGTTCTTTAAGAACTTTTAGGATCTCTGCCGTAAGTTCCGGGTCAAGGGCGGAAGTAGGCTCGTCAAAGAATATCATTTTCGGCTTCATTGCCAGAGCCCGTGCAATTGCAACACGCTGCTGCTGACCGCCTGAAAGCTGATACGGATAAAAATCTCCCTTGTCCGAAAGTCCCATTTTTTTCAGCAGGACTTCCGCTTCTTTCATTACTTCCTCCTTATTTCTTTTAAGAACGTGTATAGGCGCGTCGGTAATATTTTTCAGAACGGTGTAATGTGGGAACAGGTTGAAATTCTGGAAGACCAGCCCGAAGCTGTGCTTTATTTCGTTCAGTTCAGCTTTTGAAACATACACCGGCTTGCCGTCCTTTTCGGATACTGCGGTCTGTCCGCAGTATGTCATGCTTCCGCCGTCTATAGTCTCAAGCATGGAAATACACCGCAGGAAAGTTGATTTTCCTGAACCCGACGGTCCGAGTATCGAGACTACTTCGCCTTCGTTCACCGACATGGAAATATCTTTAAGAACTTCCAGATCGCCGAAACTTTTTTTCAGATTTTTTATTTCAAGTAAATTCATAATTTTCACCGCCTTATCGATCATCTGAAATAATTCATTTTCTTTTCGAGCTTATCCATTATCATTGCAACGATAAAGTTGAATACATAGTAGAATACGCCCGCAATGAACAGCGGCATAATAGTTGCTTCAGCAGCTGCCACCTGTTTTGCCAGTGTGAACATTTCGGTATAGGATATTGCAAACGCAAGGGAAGTATCCTTTACAAGGGTAATAACTTCATTGGTAATGGACGGGATTATGTTCTTCAGCATCTGAGGGAAAACTATCTTGAAGAATTTCTGAGGTCTGCTGTATCCCAGTATCTCACAGGCTTCATGCTGACCTACCGGAACAGCCTGTATTCCTGAACGGTATATTTCGGCAAAGTATGCAGCATAGTTCAGCGAGAAGCCGATTATTACCGCATAGAAGCGGTAGTTTCCGGAAGTGCTCACTCCGAACAGGAAGTACGGTCCGAAGAAAACTACCAGTAACTGGAGCATAAGAGGAGTTCCGCGGACGATAGATATGTACAGTTTTACAAGCCAGCTGAGCGGTTTGAATTTTGACATTCTGCCGAATGCGATAAGAAGTCCCAGAGGAAGTGAGAAAAGCAGCGTCAGCAGGAATATGGCAAGAGACGCTCCCACGCCTTTTAAAAGCTGTCCGCATACGTTGGCAAGTTTGTCCCATAATGAAGCCTTTTCATAAGCTGCCGCTTCGTCGGAAAGCTGATCCTCCGCGCTGAGACAAACGCTGTCGCTAAGACCCCATTCTTCGGCAATGCGGTCAAACGTACCGTCTGCAAGCATTTCAAGCAGAGTTTCCTGCACCTGATCGCGCAGTTCTGTGTTGCCGAGCAGGAAGCCGATACCGTATTCTTCGGAAGATATCCTTTCGTCAAGCATTGTAAATCCGCCGCCGCGGGCTTCCATTTCGTAATTTGCAACGCCTATGTCCATGCAGACCGCGTCTACCGCGCCGCTTTGCAGATTAAGGAACGCGGTGTTGTAGTCGCCCACCTGCTGCAAGTCGGCAAAACTTTCCGCAAGAGCCTTGTTTTCTTCCGTGGCGTCAGCTCCGGTAAACGCCGCAAGAGCGGAACTGTCCGACTGAACGGCAACGATCTTTCCTGCAAGCTGGCTCAATTCGGTTATTCCGGAATCCGATCTTACTATCGCTACCTGAGAATTGTCAACATATGGAGTGCTCCATGTGTAATCCGTTTCTCTGCCGTTCATGGTAAAGCCGTTCCAGATACAGTCTATCGCCCCGGTTTTAAGCTCCATGTCTTTGGAGTCCCAGTCGATAGGCTGCTTTACAAGCGTCCAGCCACGGCGGCTGCAAACCTCTTCGGCAAGGGAAAGATCAAAACCTATGTACTCGCCGGTCTCCGTATCCTGATATCCATAGGGAGGAAATTCGGCGTCAAATCCAACGGTAAATGTTGAACTTCCGTTTGCGCTGCCGGTATTGCCTTTCAGACAAACGCTGTCGGTCAGACCCCAGTCCTCGGCAATGCTGTCAAACGTGCCGTCCTCAAGCATTTCAAGAAGAGTTTCCTGCACCTTATCGCGCAGTTCCGTATTCCCAAGCAGGAAGCCGATACCGTATTCTTCGGAGGATATCCTCTCGTCAAGCATTGTAAATCCGCCGCCGCGAGCTTCCATTTCGTAATTTGCAACGCCTATGTCCATGCATACCGCGTCTACTGCGCCGCTTTGCAGGTTAAGGAATGCACTGTTGTAGTCGCCCACCTGCTGCAAGTCGGCAAAACTTTCCGCAAGAGCCTTGTTTTCTTCCGTGGCGTCATCGCCGGTAAACGCCGCAAGAGCGGAACTGTCCGACTGAACGGCAACTATTTTCCCTGCAAGCTGGCTCAATTCGGTTATGCCGGAATCCGATCTTACTATCGCTACCTGAGAGTTGTCTACATATGGAACGCTCCATGTGTAATCGTCCTCTCTGCCGTTCATGGTAAAACCGTTCCAGATACAGTCGATCGCTCCGGTTTTAAGCTCCATGTCTTTGGAGTCCCAGTCGATAGGCTGTTTTACAAGCGTCCAGCCCCGTCGGCTGCAAACCTCTTCGGCAAGGGAAAGGTCGAAGCCTACATATTCGCCGGTCTCCGTATCCTGATATCCATAGGGAGGAAATTCGGCGTCAAATCCCACAGTAAAAGTGGAGCGCTCCTGATCCGCCATGACATTCAGCGGCAGCACCGCCGTCGCCAAAAAGGCGAACAACACCGCGAGCACTGATAATTTTTGCTTTTTCATAAGTATTTTCCTTTCTTTGCAATACGGAAAACATTCCGATAACATATTAATACTTTAGCATAAAAAACGGGGAATGTCAATATAACATTCAAAAATAAATGCCGTATCCATTAAGGATACGGCAGATATTTCAATAAATTTACATATTATTCCTCGTTTTTGAGCTGTTCTTCACAATTGGAAACGATCTTTTCGGCAAGCTCGGGTTCTTTTACCTTTGTAAATGCGCTTACTACAGGAACTATGATAAGTCCTGCTATCATAGCTATTGCGCCTGCGTTGATAGGAGACGCCATATTCAGTTTAAGCGAAGCAGCTGCCTTTGTTGCTTCGGGGAAAAATCCGAGGCTGAATATAAACATATGGATAACGGTGAATCCAACGCCGAAGATTATGCTCGCCCATACAGCCGCGTTAGTGACCTTTTTGGAGAAAAGTCCGTACATGAACGGCGCAAGGAATGCTCCTGCCAGAGCGCCCCATGAAATGGACATCAGCGTTGTTATATAGGCATTGGGGTTCAGCGCGATAACTACCGAAAGTATAAGGAATGCCGCGATAAGCACACGCATGATAAGTACCTGCTTCTTTTCGTCCATTCCTTTTTTGCTGAACGGCTTGATAAGGTCTATTGTCAGCGTTGAGCTGGAAGTGAGTACCAGAGAGGAAAGGGTAGACATAGACGCAGAAAGCACCAGTACCACAACTATTCCAATAAGTATATCCGGGAGCGCGGATTGCAGCATTACCGGAACGATAGCGTCATAAGCCAGTTTTCCGTTGGGGTTTGTGGGAATAAGAGCGCGACCTGTTGCATCTGCGGCAGCCTGATCGGCAGCGCCGTAAAGACGTCCGAAGCCTCCCATAAGGTACGAACCGCCTGCAACGATAAGAGCAAATACCGTGGAGATTATAGTTCCTCTTGTAATGGCTTTGTTATCCTTTATTGCGTAGAATTTCTGAACCATCTGAGGGAGTCCCCATGTTCCGAGAGAGGTGAGGATTATAACTCCGAAAAGGTTTATCGGGTCAGGACCGAAAATGGTATTCATTGTTCCGGCAGGTATACCGGTATCGGTTATCTCTCCCAGACCGTTAAGTGCGGCGCTCCAGCCGCCCTTGCCGTTTATAACGCTTATAACTACTGCGGCAATGCCGATCAGCATGATGATGCCCTGAACAAAATCGTTTATTGCCGTTGCCTTGTATCCTCCAAGGATAACATAAGCAGCCGTAAGAACAGCCATTCCTATAAGGCAGGCGGAATAGGGGATATTGAACGCCATTCCGAAAAGTCTTGAAAGTCCGTTATAGACCGACGCGGTATAAGGTATAAGGAACAGGAAAACTATTACCGCAGAAACTATTTTCAGACTTCTGGAATTATATCTTTTTTCAAAAAATTCCGGCATTGTGGAAGCGCCCAGTTGTTTGGTCATTATCCTTGTGCGTTTTCCGAGGATAAGCCAAGCCAGTGTGGAACCTATAAAAGCGTTGCCTATGCCTATCCATGCGGCGGCTACGCCGTAGCTCCAGCCGAACTGTCCGGCATATCCTATGAAAACCACAGCCGAAAAGTAGGAAGTTCCGTAAGCAAATGCAGTGAACCAGCCTCCGAGGCTTCTTCCTCCGAGGACGAAATCCGACACCGACGAGGTTTTTCTTCGGCAGTAGATGCCTATGCCCAGCATAAGCAGCAGGTAAATGATAAGAATCGCATATATCATATGATATATTTCTCCTTTCTTTGCTTTAGCACAAAAAATCTTGTTAGTTTTAAAGCGATAAAATATTATACTTTATTATAACAAATAATCAAAAAATTGTCAATACCTGTTTAAAATATGTTTGGCGTTAAATTTTTAATATATCAACTCCTAACTCTCAGTACTAAATGATAATTTTGCGCTTCGCGCAAAATTCAAAATTTCCAAAACAGTCCGGTGGACTGTTTTGGACAAAGCAAAA